>JALTYD010000099.1:384-3762 GCA_027046525.1 Pyrodictiaceae archaeon | reverse complement strand
CTTCTTCTAATTCATTCCATCTGCCTATAAGTTTCCCCAAGACTAGGTACATAATGTCTGGACAACCATACTTTGACAGAAACTTATCAATAGCCGTGGTCCTTCCAAGGTCATCAAATAAGATTATATCTTCCGTGTATCTCTCTATATCACGTACAAGCATCTTTCTTTTCTCAGCACTTCTCTTTCTAGCTATTACATAGACATGATGTCCTCTAGATGAATGTTCGTAAAGAAGATTGTATCCCAGGTAGCCGATCCCACCTACTAGTGCAACTGCTATATCATGAGAGTTGTTCATTTTATCTAACCCCGCAGAGTCTCTAGAAATATACTAGATTTTTACCTCGCCCACTATTCTTACATAGATTTTTCTAGCAATACCTCTGCCTACTGCGACTACCCTATTATTCCCTATTTTAACTAGAAGTGGACCACCATAAGTGTCAACAACTTCTACTAATTCTCCAGTACCGAAACCCATGTCGAGCAATCGTCTGTATGTTCTTATCCCAGCCTCTATTTTGACAATAATGCCCTTCTCTCCTGGTTTTAGTTCGTCTAGTGATGAGATACGGGTTTCGCTCAGCTTAATTACCTCCTTCTATTCTCTTCGATATACTTAACTAGTGCTAGTGTAGCAACTAATACTCTCCTTGCTACAATATCTATACTTAACTCCTTACCATTATCATCATATTCTTTGATTACAACTACTGGTAGTAGTTTAGATAAAATTTTAGCAATATAGAGGTATCTTTTTGATAGCTCTACGAGATACTTATACCTTTCTGGTTTTTCTCTCTGTCCTCTTCCCTTGTTTAGCCGTTTCAATGCATGTGCAGGATCGACGTCAAGGATTATAACTATGTCAGGCTTCATAGTATATCTATTGACCTCGTAGATCCAGTCAAGCGGTACTGCATCCGGGAAATCTTCATATGACTGGTAAACTAGGCTTGAAATGAAACTTCTATCTCCTACGATGATACAATTTTCGCCTTTTCTTGCTATTTCTACTTTCTTCCACTGATAAAGTCTGTCAGATGCAAAGAGCAACGTAAGTATTTTCTGGCTAAATGGCCCTTCCTTGAGGAGCTCTCTTATAACTACTCCAATAGGTCCTCTGCTAGGTTCTTCTATTGAGAACGAACAATATCCGAGTTTATGTAGACTATCAACTAGAAGGTTAGTATGTGTAGTTGTCCCTGCTCCATCAATACCTTCTATTGCTACGTAGTAATCTCTACTAAGCAATAGTAAGCACCGCTTAAACTGTCTTGTGCACCCTATGATAGGTGGAGTTCTCAGATTATTAATTAAATACTCCTACTATGTATATACTTCTCGAGGATTTTAACCAAGACCCTACAGTAGGGTGCTATCCTATGTCTTCTAACTCCATAACCATTAGTGGCCCATGGCGTTTGGGAGACTATGGAATTATAGTCCATGGTGGTGCGGGTGCTTGGAGATTAAAAGAAGCTCTAGAGAAAACAAGTCGGCCGATCATAGAAGCAGTAACTAGGGGGATAACTACACTACTAGATAATAACTCACCTCTAGAAGCTGTTGTAGAAGCTATCGCTGTCTTAGAAGATAGTGGCATCTTCAATGCTGGTATTGGTAGCACATTATCCTATGATGGAAAAATTGAAATGGATGCTGGAGTAATGAGCGGAGACTATAGAGCTGGTGCTGTAGCCATAGTAACATACCCTAAAAACCCAATAAAACTAGCTAAGTACATTGCACAAAACCTTGATCATGTAATAATAGGCGGCCAGTCTGCTGATAAACTAGCTAGAAGAATAGGTCTAGAAAGACACCCGGGTCCTAGCAGATATGCTATTCAGAGATGGAATCTAGTGAAAAAAGAACTAGAGGAGGGAAAGGGCCCTAAATGGGCCCAGAGGATTAGAGAACTATATAGTGATACAGTAGGTGCTATTGTATTCAAAGAAATTAGATTCGCAGCTGGTGCAAGTACTGGTGGAATCACGCTGAAGCACAGCGGGAGAATAGGAGATTCTCCTATACCAGGTGCAGGTTTCTATGCAGAAAACGGTGTTGGTGCATGTTCTGCGACTGGGATAGGAGAAACAATTATTCTTACAAGACCCTGTGCATATGTAGTAGATCTTCTCTCTAAAGGATACAGCTTATTTAACGCAGTAGAGGAAGCACTAAAACGTCATACTAGGATATTTGGAGATGGTAATCTAGGTTTAATAGCTGCCGACAAAGATGGTAATGTAGTAGCTGGAATAAACACTAGAGCGATGCCTATTGGGATATATGGAAGAGAATATAAACCTAGTTTTCTCATCGTCAGTAGAGAAGGATAAGAAAAATAAAGTGGTACTAACCATCTAGCCTTGGTCGGGAATAAGTTAGGTAGTTGAGGGGAAGGAAATGGAGTATATATATGCTAGCTTAATACTACACTCAGCTGGAAAAGAAATCAATGAAGAAAACTTGAAAAAAGTCCTTGAAGCAGCGGGACTTGAAGTAGACGAAGTACGAGTAAAAGCTGTAGTTGCCGCTCTTAAGAATATTAATATCGATGAGGTGATAAAAACAGCAACAGCAATGCCTGTAGCACCAGCAGCAGTACCAGCAGCTCCTGCCGAGGAGAAACCAGCAGAAACAGAAGAGAAGAAGGAAGAAGAGAAGAAAGAAGAAGTCAGCGAAGAACAACTAGCAGCAGGATTAGAAAGCTTATTTGGCTTCTAGAGACTTCTCGAAGAACTCTATATGGCCATACTTTTTAATAATAGCCAAACTACATTTTACTCTTACGTATTCTCTCACTCCTTAGAATGTTAATTACCATGTTTTTTGCCAATGATACTAACCTATCTATATAGAGAGAATAGTCAACTTTAAACAAGCCATTATCTTCTTCGAGAGATTTTCGAACAGCATTATATATCTCTGTTCCTACTTCATCGAATATCTTTATATACATAGGGTAGCTATGCAGAAAAGCTTCCGAGAAGAGAGTAGCTGGTTTTATAATTTCCCAGTATATATAGCTAGCAGAGGTGTATGCATATTCAGACTTTTTAGACGCATAATAATCGACTATTGCTCTACATACATTCTCTAACAAGTACAGTAGTGCTACAAACATAGGTACTCTGTTAACTTGCTCTTCTATAGGTAGTGCACGTAAGTAATCAAGTATCCCCCTATCGACACGACTACTATAGAAGACTATCCATCTCGGTATAACAATTCCAGGCGAAAAATCACGATACATTTTGACTAAAAGTGTCTTTAACTCTGTATTAAAGAAGCTCACTATTCCAAAGCCAGTTCCTCTCTCTTTAACTATGTTGACTATTTCTTTACATAATTTATCTCCCCTACCTT
>JALTYD010000099.1:0-374 GCA_027046525.1 Pyrodictiaceae archaeon | reverse complement strand
TCGGCACCTATCTTCCCACTGGAGCCAGTAATTTATAGAATTTAGTATCAGCCTAGTATAAATCATAGCTAAGTCGTAATCAATTCTACGCTCTAAACTTTCAACTATATTAGAGAAAGAACTAGGTGGAAGCTCTGCTAAGTCTGAGAAGAAATTCTTTATTATCTGTGTATACGTAGACTTCCTAGTACTCATTAGCTATCAATCCAATTTTCTGATAGTCTACTCTCTTGACCTAGGTATATGTAAGCATTAACAATACACATGTATTAAGGTTATTTCTATATCTATCCTTCAAAGCTACTTCAAGAATTTTTCTTCATAATCTCTTACAAATTTCAGACTCTCACTAACATCGACGAAGTACTTAGAAG
>JALTYD010000098.1 GCA_027046525.1 Pyrodictiaceae archaeon | reverse complement strand
GATTTAGAATATCTTCTATTGCTCTCCCTTCACGTAGAAATTCCGGGTTATAAAGTACCTTAATATTCCTGTTTTTTTGCTTAACTAGGTTTTCTATATACCTCGATGTACCTGGAAGTACAGTACTCTTTATGACGATTAGTTTTTCTTCACTACTATTTCTCCAAACCCTCAAGAGAGCATCTATAGCATTTAATAAGCTTGATAGATCCTGTTCTCCATTTTCTAGCGTAGGTACATCTACTGTAACAAAAACTATCTGAGTTTTAGCGAGAAGATTATAGTCTGTTGTTACAACTAGATTTTTTCCTATAGTTTGTTTGAGGAGAGGTTCTATTCCTGGCTCGTAGAAAGGCGGTATTGATTTCTGGATAGATTCTATTTTAAGTTTATCGATATCTACTCCTACGACATTGAATCCTTTACTCGCAATACACACAGATAGAGTTAGACCTACAAAGCCTAATCCTATGACACCTATAGTCATAATCTTCATCCTACCTATTCGTAGTTATGTATCGTAGTCCTTCTAAATATGAATCAGGTGTACCTACATCGATTCTAGTACCAACAGATTTTACAGCATGTACTTTCTCGCTTTTCTCGAGCAGATACTTGATACCATCTGTTAATTGATGCTCTCCTCTTGTAGGTCTAGTTTCTTCGAGTGCATTATAGATTTGTTTATCAAAAACATAGATAGCTATTACTGCTAGATCCGTTGGAGGCTTCCTAGGTTTTTCTATAATATCGTGCACTTCTATGTAGTCACCCTTATCCTCGCCTATAACAACTCCATATTTCTCAGGAGTTCTAGATCTTTCGACAAGGAACGCTATCCTTGGCTTATAGTGCTCGTAGTGATCCATTAGCCTTTTTATATTTGTTACATGGTCTGGGAAAAGGAGATCATCACCTGCATGGACAATGAATACCGAATCTGTCATAACAGGTCTTGTTCTTAGAACAGCATCTCCAAATCCTCGAGGACTAGGCTGGTTAATCATTACTATATTGCACTTTTCTAGCATAGTATAGAACTGCTTCAGTATTTCAGCGAGATCCGCTTTGCCGCTCTTGTATAGAAAATCTACGTAGCTCCATTCAGGTGTGAAATAATCTTCTATTACTCGTTTTCCTCTACCTACTACGAGATAGAATTTTCGAATCCCTATCTTGAAAAGTGATTCAAAAATATAATGTAAGACAGGTATAACTAGGTTAGATGAATTACTGCGGACTATGAGTGGAAGCATCTCTTTAGGAATCTCTTTTGTATATGGTAGTAGACGGGTTCCAAGTCCTGCTGCTGTTATTATAGCAGATGATATTCTCATGTTTACACCATAGTTTATTTGTTCATAGTTATACTATTCAGTATCTTCTACGAAGGGGTTATTGTATTTTAAGATAGTATTTGCAACTTCTGGGCGCATAAAATATTCAGGAGGCTGCTTCTTGCTCCGTATAAGTTCTCTTAATTTTGTACCACTTATTTTTACACGATATCTAGACTCGTGAGGACATGTTTTCTCGGTGACCATTCCTTTACACTTTGTACAATAGAATGCTTCATGAATGAAAAGAGGAGTTATCCCGAGATCGGGGAACTCTTTAAATATCTCCCATGCTTCATATGGCTTATAGTAATTACCCACACCAGCATGGTCACGTCCAATGATTATATGTGTAGCCCCGAAGTTTTTCCTTACAATCGCATGGTGGATTGCTTCTCGGGGACCAGCATAGTTCATATTCATTAAGAGAGCTGCCAGTACTACACTATCTTTAGGGTAGTAATTTTGTATTAAAACCTCGTAAGCCTCGAGAATAACCTCGTCTTTGTAATCTCCTATTTTCTTCCAACCTAATAATGGGTGGATAAAAAGACCATCAACAAAAGTGAGAGCAGCTTTTTGCACATATTCATGTCCTAGATGTGGTACATTTCTTGTCTGAAATGCTGCTATACGGCGCCACTTTTTTTCCCTGAAAAGAACACGTGTTTCCATAGGCCACAGAATTCTATGCTCCAGCGGGTGGCTAGGTTTTGAGAGTAGATCTATAGATCCACCTATGAGGATATTGTTGAGCTTTAACGTCTTAGAAACTCCTGGGTGGTTGGAGTCAATAGTTTTGAACACTTTCTCACAGTACGTGATTTTATCCCATTTATAGATCTCTTCGATTTTCATTATTGCAATTGGTTTCCCTCCAAAAGTTAGTGTAATTTCATCACCTTCTCTCACTGCCTTAGCAAATTCTTCATCTATATCAAGTATAATCGGTATCGTCCATGGTACATCGTTTGAGAGCCTCATTCTCACTAGTGTACTTTCGTAGTCATCTCGTGTCAGAAATCCTTCAAGTGGGCTAAAGACACCAAAAGCAATATCTAAGACATCAATCATCTTTTCATAGGATATCTCTAGTTGCTGGAGTTCTCTAGCTTCTTCGAGGAGATGAGATAATCGGGGTTCTCTAACTACTCTGTTAACTAGTTTACCTCCGTGAGGCCTTGATACCACAAATATCACCGTCCTAGGCTAAAGAAGCTAAATAACCTATCCAATTTAGTACATTTCTGTGGATACACGTTAAAATAAGGAGTTACCACTCAGAAATATAGTAGCGGTGTTTGTATGACAACGAAGTGTCTAGATAAAGGAGCAGTTATTTGGTTGACTGGCATACCTGGTAGTGGAAAATCAACTATCGCATTTAAACTTAAAGATACGCTAGAAGAGATGGGAATAAGAGTAGAAGTATTAGACGGTGACTGGGTTAGGAAGACTATAAATCCTGATGCAGGTTTTAGCTACGATGAGAGAAGAAGACATCTTCTTCGAGTTGCATGGATAGCAAGATTATTAGCTCGTAATGGAGTCATAGTGATTGCTAGCTTCGTCTCACCATATAGGAGAGTCAGAGATGAAATAAGGAGAATAATTGAAGAAGAAGTCCCTTTTGTAGAAGTATATGTAAAATGTAGCCTAGAAGAAGCTATACGTAGAGATCCTAAAGGTCTCTACAAGAAAGCCATAAAAGGAGAAATTAAACACTTTACTGGAATCAGCGATCCTTATGAAGAACCACTAAATCCTGAACTAGTACTTAATACAGAAACAAATACAGTAGAACAAAATGTATCAAAGCTAGTTAACTTCATAGTAGAGAAAAAGATTATTAAGAAAAACTAACAGCAGACCAAGCTACGTATTTCAACTAGCCCATTATCGTCTATGTGGTGGGAAAATGAGCTGTAGTTATATTAGAGCTTTATTAAAAGATAGCAATAAGCTTATAGTAGTTCACCATTGGGATAGCGATGGAATAGCATCAGCAGCTATGGTGGCTAATTGGCTTCTCGAACAGAAACATGTAGAAATATATTATCTAGTCCCCAAGATAGGTTTCTATAATTTAGGCTCCATTATATCGAAGCTAAATAAAGTTGTAGATAAAGCAAATCGTGTCTTATTTTTAGATTACTCTCTACGGAGAAGTGAGCTAGAAACCTTAGAGAAACTAACAGGCAAGGAACTCTTAATCGTAGATCACCATAGAGGCGATGTTTGGAGAAATATTTGTAATCCTCTACTAGAAGATTTCTCAGAAGAAGATTTTCCATCCAATACATACAATCTGTGGAGAAATATTATACAAAAAGATATAGTAAAGTATATCTATTACGTACTGATAGGCATTGTAGGTGATATAGGAAGAAAAGCCTATGATTTTATAAGGAGTGTGTTTCTTATA
>JALTYD010000097.1:3386-3766 GCA_027046525.1 Pyrodictiaceae archaeon | reverse complement strand
ACCCTAGGAACAATCCATAACGGTAATTAATATAAATGAGCCTGCTCTCCAAGGTAGAAATGGGTAGTAGGGGTAGGGGCCGCTAGAGGAACCCCCGTGACCGGGGTTCGAATCCCCGCCCGGCTACCACCTAGTTATTCTCTCTATATCTTTCTAAGAGTCTTAGAACAGTTTTTCTTGCAATAACTGGATCAGCTCTCCCTTTAGTTTTCTTCATAATCATCCCAACGAGGTAATTAATAGCTCTAGGGTTGACAAGAGCATCACGTACAGCTCTCGGATATTCATTAAAAACTTCCTCTGCTATTCTTGTAATAAGTAGTTCATCGGTGATCCTCGTTAGGCCTTGCTTCTTTATAAGCTGTTCAGGATCCTCTCCA
>JALTYD010000097.1:0-3376 GCA_027046525.1 Pyrodictiaceae archaeon | reverse complement strand
GTGCTATATGTTCTGCCAGCTCTTTTGCTTGTCTTACACTTATGATACCTTTATCTACCATTTCTACTACTCTTGCAACATACAAAGGCTTAACCTTAACATACAGACTCTCTAGATTCTCATCCTTAAGCCAATTGAGTAGATCATTTACAAGATACTTCGCAATATCACTACTCCCTCTAGGGTAATATTTAGTAGTATCTTCGAAGAAGTCAGCTAGTATCTTTCTAGATACAAGTACGCGTGCTAATTCTCTACTAATATTATATTCTCGTACAAGTCTTGCCACTCTTTCCTCGGGAAGCTCTGGTAGTGTCTTTCTTAATTCATCCACTAGCTCACTCGGTATATCTACAGCAGGTAGATTAGGATCAGGCATGTATCTGTAATCTTCCTCTTCTTCCTTCACTCTAGAAGAAATAGTTATTTTCCTAATAGAGTCCCAGTGCCTTGTTTCTCTCCTAACTCTAATACTCTTCATAAGTAGGTCTCTCTGCCTAGTAATTTCGAAGAGTAATGCTTTGCCAACATCACTTATACTACCGATATTCTTTACTTCTACTCTCTCACCACCGCTTATGCTAATATTAGCATCTACTCTCATAGCACCTTCTAGGCCGCAATCACAGATATCTAAGTGCTCTAGAATACTCCTTAGTTTTGATAAAAACTCTACAGCCTCTTCTGGTGACGAGATATCAGGCTCTGTAACTATCTCTAGTAGAGCTATACCACTCCTATTATAGTCTATAAGTGAGTAGGGGCTAGTAAAGGGGTCTCGTCCAGGATATACTATACGTCCAGGGTCTTCCTCTAGATTTATCCTTCTTACTCTAATTCTCTTCTTACTCTCTAATTCTATAAAACCTCCTCTACAAATAGGCTCTAGGTATTGTGTTATCTGATAATTCTTGGGTAGATCTGGGTAGAAGTAATGCTTTCGATCAAACCGAAGTTTTCGTGCAACATTTCCTCTCAGAGCTAGGCACAGTCTGATAGCTTTATGTACAGCTTCTTCGTTAACTACTGGGAGCGAGCCAGGCAATCCTAGGCAGACAGGACATACTAGGGTATTTGGCTCAGCTTTCCTGTAATCAGTACTACACTTACAAAATAACTTAGACTTAAGCTTAGTTATTTGTACATGTACCTCTAGCCCTATCCTAATATCTACACTAGCTACCTCTGTAGTATACATTCTACCCCTCTACAACTTCCTCCACAATACAAACCTAGACTAGTAGATACTATATAGAAGCTTCTCTTCTAGAAAACCGGTGAACTTAAATGAGTAACAAGCATCTAAAATGGGAAGAAATTATCACCATGCTTGAGAAACTTATCAAAAATAGCTATTCCCCATATAGTGGTATAAAAGTAGCAGCAATACTCGTGTCTTGTAAGGGTAGTAGATACATAGGTGTAAACGTAGAAAATGCAAGCTATGGATTAACTGAATGTGCAGAAAGAGTAGCAGTCTTCAATATGGTAGCTAATGGCGAGAAATGTATAGAAAGTATATTTATAGCCTCGAATACTACTAAGCCACTACCACCATGTGGTGCATGCAGACAAGTAATAAGAGAGTTTGCCAAATTAGACACAATAGTAACGAGTATATCGCTAACAACGAAGGAGGTAGCACAATGGAAGCTAGAAGACCTCCTACCCTATAGCTTTACAAAGCAATACATAACTAGAAGAGAGCATAGCTCAGAATAATCCCCCAGGCCTCCACACAAGAGGTTCGGGACAGGCCAGCCTCTTCACAGCCATAAAGAGAATGGTAAGATTCAGCTTATATATAGATTTCACCAAATAGCTAGTGGCAGACAGTAGCGCTTTTTAACAAGCAATAGAAAACACAACAGATATTAACTAACAATAGATGATACACCATATAGCCCTTAACATGGAGTTTGAAAACAAATGTCCGAAGAAAAAAACTACGTAAAAATATCTGAACTAAAACCAGATATGAATAAAGTAACTACACGTGTCCGAGTTCTCGAGACCCAAGAACCTAAAACAGTAAATACAAGGAAAGGACCACGCACTATAAGCGAAGCAATCATAGGAGATGAAACAGGTAGGACAAAACTAACACTCTGGGGAAATGCAGCTGGTAGTGTAGAGAAAGGATCAGCAATAGAGATCAGGAGTGCATGGACATCTGTCTACAAGGGACAGGTAATGCTAAACATTGGGGGCAGAGACAATATCGTCAAAATAGAGGACGAAGCTGTGCCACAAGAAGAAGAAATTCCAGAAGATATACCAAGAGCCCCCGAAGACTACCGCCCACCACAGAGAAGAACCTTTGGTAGACAGACATATAGTAGGCGTAGATCGAGACAAACATACTAGTAGCTATTAGTACTCATGTTGACTCTGACAGACTACTACAATTAGTCAGTGACTAGTCTTCTAACCCCATAAATTTTAATACAACTCCTACACTAGTAAATCCAGCTCCAACAAGAAATAGAATAAGTCCGAGAATAGAAGCCCATAGATACTTATAGATTCTCCCTTCCACTACTATATTGATCTCTACATGTATGCCATTATTTTCTCTCGTTGAAAGTTTGACAATATCTAGCCAATCACTCACGAGTATGTCTTCACTACTACCTGGTGTGACTTCTAGAGTGATATTAGTTCTAGGCCCAACAGATATAAGTACTGGAGAAGCACCATGATTAGTAAAGTTTAGTATTATTCTTTCAACAACATATTCTTCGAAGCTAGTATTCTCTAGCAGTCTGTATATACTAGAATAGATCATAGTTTCGCTACTATATAGAGTAACTTCATCCTCTTCTACTATAACATCGCTCTGGAGAGCAAAGAGTGAGGAAATAAACGCTAGAAATAAGATAGCCAAACCAATAGACATAAGCTTCAAGTACGTCTTCAAATATACCACCACAAGGCATTATACTTGTCCAACAACATAAATGCCGAGAACCCCCTATAAAGAGAGGGTCTACATAGAATGCCGATTAAAAGAAAAGATAGGAAAAGAAGGAAAACATATGTAAAACCAATACTATCAAAAAAACAAGCTTATACTATCTCTTTACTACTAGTAGTGGCAGCAGTTATCACTCTAGCAATCAATCCTTGGATAAAAATAACTACAAAAAGCATAGAAGTCAACGAACTATGTATAATACCATTCAACACAATAAAACTCGAAGGACTAGAGTCGACATCAACAAAGATAATAGTACGTGGCGTAAAAGCTATCTATACAAAGTGTAGCGAGACATCATGTCCCAAGCAAGAAAAAACACTAAGTGAAACAATACTATCTCCTAAGAAAACAGAAGTAGAACTAGGTCCATCAATAATACAGAATTTTGTACTAGAC
>JALTYD010000096.1 GCA_027046525.1 Pyrodictiaceae archaeon | reverse complement strand
GAACTAAGCCATGCCATGAAAATATATAACTATATTATCGACCGAGGGGGCGAGGTAGAACTCTATGAGATCTCTGCTCCAAAGAGTACATGGCGAGATGTTGCCGAGGTTATCGAAGATTTTTACAAGCAGGAAGTAGATAATACACAGAATATATGGAAAATAGTTGATCTTGTTAGGGGTAAAGGTGATAAAGCTACTGAAAATTTCCTACAATGGTTTATTCAGGAACAAGTTGAAGAAGAAAAACTTGCTTCAGATATATTGTCTAAAGTCAAGATAGCTAGGAACTATCCACCAGCATTATTCCAGTTAGATAGACTCTATGGAGAATATCAAGGCTAGTTTTAAACATTCCCTTACCTCTGTATAAAGTCCCAATATAGTAGTTGCTAATACTCTTATACTCAACAGGTGCGATCTAGTGCTCAGAAGCCCTTTCTTCTCCCAAGCAAAGAAATGATAACATTTATAGCATTAAACTACACATAAGTGAACTCCCGATCTTGTCACTCAGAGATTATGAGTTCGTATTCTTCGTTGACACTTCTCTTAAGAACTTCAAGATTCTTATGATTCCCCGTAGATAAATCCTTAGTATGGTAAGCACTACGAGCAATCTTAAGAACGAATCATAGAGCGCAGAAATCTTGAAGCTTGTCTGCTAATCTTTTTCAGTTTTTGGAAGGTTTTTTATCCTACCTTCAGCATCCTAATACCATCCCTTTAAGTCTCTCTTAAGCTCTTCTCATGGGATAGATCTACACATCTTCTCAGCCCAGGAACTTAGCCAAACCATCGTTATTCGTAGCAGTAGATATAGCTTCCTCTAGCTCTTTGGCTGCATAGTTTATTTTAACATTTATTTACTTATTCTCGGAAATTTGAGAAAAACGAAGTAGTTTCTTCTATGTTTAGTCTTACTATACTATTTATTTGGTGATTAATATGTGTTCTATGCAACAGTTAACTTATTATTTAACAATAACTAACATAGTACCTTGGTAGGGTGGATCTGTTTTGAGTATTGAAGACAAGATATTCGAAATGCTTGTTTCTGTGATAGAGAAAGCATCTACGACAATGCCAAGTGATGTTGTTGATGCATTGAAAAAAGCATACGAGAGAGAAGAGAATCCTGTAGCGAGGAAGCAGCTAGAAGCAATTCTAAAGAATATAGAGCTAGCTGGTAAGTCTAGGGCTCCTATATGTCAAGATACGGGTACACCTTATTTCTATCTAAAACTTGGCGAGGATTTTCCTGTGAGATCTAAGATATATGGAATTATCCAGGATGCTGTTAGAGAGGCCACAAAGCGTATACCTTTAAGGCCAAATGCTGTTGATCCATTCTATGAACGTAATAGTGGTGATAATACTGGTCGTTTTATTCCATGGATAGAACTAGAAGTTGTACCTGGTGATAAACTCGAAGTAGCTTTTGTAGCGAAAGGAGGAGGTAGTGAGGCTCCTTCAACACTAGTAATGGCTACTCCGCTTGAAGCTAGGAAGAAGCTATGGGAGACTGTTCTCAGGACAGTAGTAGAAGCTGGTCCTAAGCCTTGTCCACCTATAATAATAGGTATAGGTATAGGAGCAGGCTCTGATGTAGCTATGAGTCTAGCGAAGAAAGCAGCTGTTCTAAGAGAAGTAGGTAGTAGACATCCTGATCCTAAAGTAGCAGAACTCGAAGAAAAACTACTAGATGCAGTTAATAGTCTGAAAATAGGTCCTCATGGTTTTGGTGGAGCTACTACAGCTCTAGATCTACACATAGAGTATTCTCATAGGCATCCAGCGACATATGCTATAGCTGTATCAGTAGCTTGTTGGGCTCTACGTAGAGCAAAAGCTCTCATGGATAGTAATGGTTCATGGAAATTCCTAGATAGGAGGTGAATACTATGAGTACTTCTTCTCGTACATATAGATTTAAAACACCTATAAGTGAAGAAGATGTAAGAAGACTAAGAGTAGGAGATATTGTATACCTGGATGGAATACTAGTAGGAGCTAGAGATGCTGCTCATAAGAAAGCTTTATCTTTGTTAGAGAGAGGCGAGAAACTACCAATAGAGCTAGAGGGGCTTGCTCTCTACCACGTGGGACCAGTTGTTAGGAAGAGAGATACAGGTGAATGGGAGGTAATTGCTGCTGGACCTACCACGAGTGCTAGAATGGAATCAGTAGAAGCGGATTTCATAGAGAAGACAAGAGTAAGAATGGTTATAGGTAAGGGTGGTATGGGGCTACGTACAGCTGAAGCCTGTAAAAAGTATGGAGCAGTATATGCTGTATTTACTGGTGGTGCTGCTGTATTAGCAGCTTCTGCTATAAAGAGAGTAGTAGACGTCTATTGGCTGGAAGAACTTGGGATGGCAGAAGCTCTCTGGGTATTCGAGGTAGAGAATTTTGGGCCACTAACAGTAGTAATTGATAGTACTGGGAGAAACTACTACTCTGAAGTCATAACTAGAGCTAAAGAGGCTATGGAGTCTATACTAGTTAAAGAGCCTTGGAGAGAAGACTAGTCTCTTCTATTTTTTAACCATTCTAGAGAACCATCTCTAATAAGTGCAACTCTACTAGCTCTTGATACAACTTCTTCTTCTCCTTTTGGAGTTGTTACAATCATAGTAGAGCCTTTTTCGACAACTTCCTCCATGACGTTGAGGAGAGATCTTGATGCATTTTTATCTAGTCCTGTGAAAGGCTCATCAATAACTATAACTCTAGGATTATGGAGGAGAGCTCTGACTATATCGCTTCTCCTTCTCCAGCCGAAGCTAAGCCATGATACAAGTTCGTTGATATACTGGTTAATACCGAGTTTTTCAGCTACATCTAATTCCTCGGGATTATCTACTACTGCGTTATTAAGTCCTGCATATAACTGGAGATTCTCTAAGACAGTTAGTTCTTCGTATAGAAAATTACTATGCATAATAGCACCTATACATTTCTTAGCTTTTATATCCCAGGGCTCAGATCCACAGACAAGAACTCTTCCACGAGAAGGTCTTAGTAGACCTGTTATTATCTTCAAGAGGGTAGTTTTACCAGTTCCATTTGCACCTACTATAACGATAAAATCTCCAGGATATGCTTCGAATGAAATATCTCTAAGCACCCATAAGCCAGGTCTATATGCTTTCCAGACACTCTCAACGACTACTAGTGGACTACTCATAGTCATCACTCTGTTTCCTCTCCGAATCTCCTAAGCTGTCTAGATCTATTAAGCCTAGCTGGTACTTTATTTTACACTCATTACATAGATAGAATACTTTTATTCTATCCCCACTGATACTCTTTTCTTTCAACTTCTCTATGACGCTAAGAACTAGCTTTTTTGAGCCAATACTTTTACCACAATTGAGGCAGTTAACCGCTTTATCACTTACTAGTACTTGCTCTAAGCCTATTCTAGCTAAGTCTATTTCTTTTCTCAAACTAATAGCTGAATGAGGACAGACTTCGACGCATCTATAGCAAGAAATACACCTCTCGTGTCTGAATACTAGTTCTTCTCTATCAGCTCTAGTACTAAATAGTAGAGCATTAGTAGGACATTCCCTCGCACAAGCACTACATAGTGTACATCTATCACTGTCTACATATACGTTTCCTACAAAGAATGTTTCCAAGTCGAATCTCTGTTGTCTATCATGTCTCTTAACTAAATACTCTATAGCTGCTTTTCTAGCCCTAGGGCTATATCTGTACTTCTCCATGTCATTCTCGACTTCGTGGTATAATTCTTTCAACAGTAATG
>JALTYD010000095.1:1645-3788 GCA_027046525.1 Pyrodictiaceae archaeon | reverse complement strand
CTAGCTCTAGGATAGTCTCTCGTCTCATCGAGTAGAGGAGAACCAGAACGTGCTAGATCTTCTTCGTAGTCTCTTGCTCTCCTACGTAGAGGTACTTCTACTACCTGGTAGAATATAGGGATCCCGGGCTTCGACGGATGCTCTATTACAACAAAATCGCCTACTTCTATAGATGCTTCTTTTACTACTGTAAATGTTATCTCGCTCGGCTCATAGATACCATCTTCTGAGTAGATATATCCTACTAGTTCTTCTACGTATTTTTCGATAGACATTTCTTCCTACCTCTCTCCGTACTCTAGCAGTATAGGTGATAAATACCTAATATCTCCATCTAGGCTACGATGTATATGGTAGTGTAGAGCATCATAGTATATTTCTCTCAGTAGCTTCTTAGCTATTCTAGCTTCTTCATCTGCTTTCATCACTGGGAAGGGTACGCCATCTCTCGTACGGACTCTATATAGGTAGCTGAGAATATCTCTATAATCTACATGTATAGTTCCAAAATCTACTCTGAAAGGTAGACTACTTATAGTAGCTCTGTAATAGGTATACTCTACTCTCATAGCGCTAATAATACTGCGTATCTCGTTGTCAGTAATCCACCTACTACTCAGCTGCTGTGGAGGACTAGGATAGTATTCTCTTTCTCCTAGTATCCTAGATAGTAGTACGTGATCGTATACTCTCGTACTAGGCGATAAGAGTGTACTTCTTGGTCTTTTTACAAAACCTATAATACTACTACTAGCTTCTAGACTGTCTCTATATAGCTGGAGTACTGCTTCTCTATAATCACTTAGTGCTTTCTTCTCTGATTCTGATTCTCTTGCTACTATTGTCGAGAAAGCTCTATACGGTGTAAGTGGCCCATCGACTATCAGTAGATCTGGATTCCATGTTTTTAGAGAACGACTAGCTAGTCTGAATACTAGTGCTTCTCTAACTTTGTTAACGACACTCTCAACTATATCGACTGATTCATATAGTATAAGTTCACTTGGATTACTTGGTACTACTAGTGGTCCCTCTATGAGCCTAGCCTCTACAGTATTGTCTCTAATAAGTATAGCTACTGCTGCTACAACACCTACATAGCCAGCAGCAAGACCAATAATATTACTACCTCCATCGACAACAGCAATGCTCTCTGGAGACCAAGTCCTACTAGGATCTATACGTCCGATTCTAGAGCTAGTAATTGTACGTAGGTAGTTATTACCTCTATCTAGTTCTAAAATACTACCTAAGTATTTCGTAAATACTTCTCTAAGCTTATTGATAAACTCTGCACTAGTATAGTATTCTTCCTCTACTAGACTAGCACTACTCAAGAAGTACAGCCCCTAGTACTAGGTGGATAAGTAACACCTAATAGGAGAATCGATAGTATAAAAGCTAGTATGAATAGAGCTACAAACAAGCTAGAATAGGGGTCACCCAAGGCTGAATTCTTCATCCCTAGTAGAGAGTAAGAGCGGCCTGGCAGATCATCCCCCTCAACTAACTAGTCTACTAGCATATTTAGTGTAAATCTTTTACCTCCATAACTCTCTCAGGAGAGAGTTATACTCTATATACTCATACTAGTTCTAAAAATGGTGCTTCTAGAGATAAACAACTAGTAGGGGGTAAGTGCTGCAGTATGAGCCTAGGTAGAAATACCTGTAGTATAAGAGTTGTACTACTCGACTTCGATGGTACAGTAGTTGATACTATGTCGTTCTATGCAGGAGAAGCATCAAAGATCATCTCTAGATATACAGGTATGGAGCAAGATAAAGCTAGAGAATTCTATATATCGACTGCTGGTAGATCTTTTAGAGACCAGCTCGTCCTAGCAGGTGTAGATAGTAGTAGAGTAGAAGAAGCTGCTAGAATATTCGAAGAATGGAAGAAAAAACTACTCATAGATATAGAGCTCCACTCAGACCTAGTTAAGCTAGTAGATCTACTCCGTAGATCAGGAGTAAAAGTATTTGTTACTACTAATAACGAGTGCAGTGTTATCAGTAGAGCACCTAAACTAACTAGTATATTCGATAGAGTACTATGCTACGATAAAGAGAGAAAGAGTAGGAAAGGTAGACCCCACCTCGAAGAAATACTCTCGATGGGATTTAGACTCGAAGAAATACTA
>JALTYD010000095.1:0-1635 GCA_027046525.1 Pyrodictiaceae archaeon | reverse complement strand
TACCTACGACATCGAACGCTATAGAGAACTAGGAGTAGAAACACTACGTACAAATGGTCTATGGAGTAAGAATGATAAAGCATACAAGTACCTAGAGAAACTAGCTAGAGATAGAATAGAGAGGTGTAATAGCTAGTAGTTCTCCCCCTAGATTACAGTATAGAGATTCTACTCAGCTATAATTGTCCTAAACTACTACTAGGTGTTGTAGAAGAGGATAAGCTTAGATTCTAGCAAATCTAGATGCTAGCTTAGAGTATTTCTACTTCTTCTGTTTCTCTGCTTCTCTCCTCTTAGCTTCTTCAAAATACTTATTTAGTTCTTCAATACTCATACTCTTGTATGGTTCAGCGAGTATACTTCTTGCATCTTCATTTTTTATAAAATAGTATATCGAATACGAACATATAGGTACTACTTGGAGATTATTTTCTCTAGCATATTCTAGAGCCATCTCTACTAATCGTCTAGCTGCACCTTTTCCTCTATGCTGTGGAGGTGTATATGTTTCAACTAGTAGTAGTCTATCCCCTTCTACTCTATACCGTAGGAATGCTTTCGAGTTATCGTTTAGAAATTTTAGGTAGAAGACAGTAGATGTACGTCCTTCAACCCACTCCACTACTAACTACACCGTATTCAACTAAGCTGGAGAAAGACTACTATAAATTTCTCGCAAATACTACAAAAATACGTAGTATATAGTAGCTATCTAGGAGGAGCCTGTAATCTAGTAGAGTAGAAGAACTAGAAAAAAATACTCTACCAGTAAACTCTATGTCTAATTAATCAGCTAAAAATATATGGTTTTATACTAAATCTATACAAGGAGCATATAACTAGTAGAATCTCGGTGATTACTAGTGGTTAGAATCGAGAGAGTAAAATCTGGAATACCAGGCCTCGACGAGCTACTAAATGGAGGTATACCTAGGAGAAACGTAGTACTATTATCTGGAGGCCCAGGTACAGGAAAGACTATCTTTAGCCAACAGTATCTATACTATGGGCTAGAGAGAGGAGAACCAGGAGTACTAGTAACACTAGAAGAACACCCAGTACAAGTTAGGAGAAATATGAGTGTCTTTGGCTGGGATGTCAGGAGATACGAAGAACAAGGAGTCTTTGCAATCGTAGATGCATTTACTGGAGGAATAGGTGAAGCAGCTAAGAGGGAGAGATATGTTGTAACTAGCGTAGATGATCCTACGGAGCTCATAGATGTACTTAGAGAAGCTATTAGAGATGTAAAAGCAGAAAGAGTAGCTATAGACTCTGTATCAACACTCTATCTCACAAAGCCCTCAATAGCACGTGGTATTCTTATGCAGCTTAAACGTGTACTAGCTGGTCTAGGTACTACTACACTACTAGTTTCACAAGTTAGTGTAACAGAGCGTGGCTTCGGAGGACCAGGAGTAGAACATGCTGTAGATGGTATAATTAGGCTAGACTTAGACGAGGTAGGGGGAGAACTAGTTAGATCACTAATTATATGGAAAATGCGTGGAACAAAACATGATATGAAGAGACACCCATTTGATATAACTGATAAAGGCCTAGTTGTATATCCAGATAAAGTACTAAAGATAGGTCAGCGAACCATATAAGCCCCATAATATATTACTATAAGAA
>JALTYD010000094.1 GCA_027046525.1 Pyrodictiaceae archaeon | reverse complement strand
CTGGGGAGGTGGGTTTGGGTCCTTTCTTATTCTTTGTGTTATTCTGTTTTATTGTGTAGTCTAGAATTTAGTGTAGTGCTGTGCTATTTAGAGCTTCTAGAATTAGTATTATAGCTGTTATATAGTAGTATGTTGATGCTAGTATTCTTAGTATTTTTTCAGGTGTTTTTACTAGTATTCTTGATGATATTGTAGCTCCTATGTATGTTCCAATTAGTAGAGGTATTGCTATTTGTAGATCTATTAGGGATTTTATAGCATTACCTATTGTACCACTAGTAGCTGTTATACCTATTATTAATTTACTCGTAGCTACTGCTACGTGTAGAGGCTGGTCTAGTAGGAATACTATTATTGGTACATTTATAACTCCTCCTCCAACACCTAGTAGTACTGCTATTACTCCTCCAAGATATGCTGCTATACATGCTATAACTAGTCTACTTATTTTTCGTGTTTCTTGTTTTCTATTGTTTTTCTTTTTCTCTAGTTTTTCTCTAAAGAGTAAGCCTAAGCCTGATAGTATTAATGTTGATGCTAGAAGTATTCTAAGAGCATTCTCGGGTGCTATTTCTACTAGCTCTATTCCTGTAGCTGCTCCTACAATAGCTGATACTCCTAGCATGATAGAGTAGTATACATGTACTAGCTTTTTCTTGTATAAATGTATGAGTCCACCAATACTAGTCCCCATTATAGCCATAAGACTAGCAGGAGCTGCTGTCTTGACACTTAATCCTCCTACTAGGACAAGAATAGGTACCATGAATGCTCCTCCACCAATTCCTAGAAGAGATCCTAGAAAACCTCCAATGAGCCCTGTTGCTAGTGCTAGTACATAGAGAGCCAATACTATCATCTCAAGGATCTATTTATATTTAGCAGCTATCTCTATCTATCCATACAACTATGTACCCACTATATCTGCCTTCTCTATCTCTTTTATCTCTAGCTATTTCTAGTAGTTTTTCTATGCTAGTACCTCGTAGACTAAGCCACTCTTCTAGAGAACCTACTAAGTCTGCTGCATTCTCGAGAGAAGGCTCTTCTGCTAGTTTAACAGAATCTTCTACTAGTTTAATTAGTATGAGTTTTTCTAGTTCTTCTCTATCTATCTTCTTGACTATAATATTCTCACTCGGCTCTTCTAAGAAGTGTTCTGCTTCCTTATCTCTAACAATCTTCCAACAAGGCACTCTAATCACACATAGTAGTCTCTGAGTACTATCTTAGTAGTATTTTTCGGCTTTCCTCGAAGCAATTACTACTGATGCAATTATAAGTATTCCTCCAATAGCTTGCTGAGAATAGATAGTCTCTCCTATAGCTATTATAGAGAAGAAGGCTGCAAATACAGGCTCTAACTGGTAGACAAGAACAGCTACTTCTGGTTTTACATATCTCTGGCCATATACTTGAAAAGCAAAAGCTGTACTACTTATGAAGGCAAGATAAACTAGTACACTAAGAGTAACTAGGTCTGGTTTCTCTATACTTGAGTCTAGAGCATCAAGTATGATAAAAGAGGTAGATACACCTATCTGAGAAAATGTGAACTGGATAGGATCACCACGGCTGTATCTATCAACAAGTACTACTTGTGCTGCCCACATAAAACTACCTGCTAGTACAAGTAGTTCTCCTCTCCCAATACCTCCATAAGGTCTAGAGAGCATATACATACCATAGAGTGCAACTAAGAGTGCTACAAAAGTCTCATAGCTATATCTCTTATTTACTACTGCTACATAGATATACACCCATACCATGTGTAGTGCTGTTATAAAAGCACTATTACTCGCACTAGTATAGCTCGTCCCCCATCCTTGGAGCCAAAGTCCAAGAGTATAAGCTATTCCTGTTATAGCGCCTCCTATGAGAGTATCTGGTTCTATCCTACCTCTACGATACATAACTAGTACATATGGTGATAGAAGAAGTAGAGTAAGAAAACCACGCCACCAAGTATACCCAATACTATCTATAGATCCTACAACTATCTTAATTGCTGGAAAACTCGAGCCCCAAAGTGCAGTAGTAGCTAATAGTGAAGCAAACCCCTTCAGCAACTGTCTCAATACTCTAACCTCCTAAGACACTAGTAGAGCTGATAAATTGTAGTTTCATTGCTACTCTCTAGCTATTCCTCGGGACAAAATCTCTTTGGTATCTCCTTCATTCAAGAGAACTAATAGGCTACTTAAACAAACTCCTCTACTCTATTTCTAGACATCTGCCTAGAGAAGAGCTAAGAAGTGTAAGAGTCTGTCTCTAGGGGCTATCTAGGAGAAACTACTACTAGCTCTGTAGCACATAGTCTGCCTAGAGCTACGGTAGGTTACCATGGAGTAGAGATAACTAGAAGTATACTCTAGATAGTTAAGGAGACTAGGCCAGACATACCAGCTATGGCAAGCTTCTACCCACTAATAACCACTATGGCTACATCTCCAGCTTCTATATACAGTGCTGATATATTAGCTCTATAAAAGTCTCTGACTACAGAATATTTTAAACTCAAATAATACACATATCTACCAGCTAACACCCACAACTTTCATAGAGATCACTGGAGGCTCTAAGACCACGCTATCCTTCCGGGTGCTAGTTTGGCTACTAGACTAGGCCCAGTTGCTACACTAACATTACTGGTTCTTCTAGTTCTTGCTGCTCTACTAGCTCCTCTAGTCTCTCTTGCAGATAGGGATGGATACAAAGAGGAGGAAGAGAAAGAACATGAAGAAGAAAATAGAGAAGCTTTCGGGGATCTCGCTGAAGCTATGGGTAGTATAGCCTTCTACAGCGGCCTAGTACTGATACCAGTGTTCATATTGTACAAACACTTAGCTTTTAGACTAAGAAATCCTACTAGCACTGTATTAACACGGTTCTACAGACATGTACTAAATCTACACATACTTACAAGTTTTTTACTAGGCCTATTAAGTATACTCCATGGTGTACTACTACTAGAGGAGGCGGGACTAGTAGAGTATCTCGCAGTAGCTACCATAGTTATCATACTAGCTAGTGGTCTAACTTTGATATATACTAAGAACAAGAGACTAAAACTCTATGCTAGAGCAATTCACATGCAGAGACTCCTTTCAGCCATACTTCTGGTACTGCTAGTTCTACACATAGCTTTCATAGAGTAGGCTTCTAGCCAGGCCTCTATCAGTATTTTACCCGAGCTAGGATATACTGCTAAAAGAGTACTATACACCATAGCATAACAGTAAATGCTAAAAACACAATCTAAACAAGCTTCTACTATCTAGTGTAGGAGTATATAGAGTAGTACAAAACTTAACCGATAACAGCAGAAGTACAAGAAGAAGTATAGGATATTCTGAGTCTTATATAGCAGATTACAAGCCTTATATCCTAGACAGTTCTCTCCAGCTCAACTATGATGGTAGTAGGGCTAATACTGTTAATCGCAACATAGCATTTCATGCAGATCATAGATTAATTAGATCACTATAATTTCTCGTTGATCTTTATGAATATAGGATAAAAAAGGTTTATATTACCAATTTTCCCACTATTAGATACCCGTAATTATTAAAAGTGTGCTGAGCAGTAATGGAGAAAAGCCTTGATAGCCGCTCTAACCCCTCCAGAGCGGCTTGGAGCTTTAGAGGAGGGGCACCTCCAGCCAACCTACTAGTAGCTATAGCTGTTATCCTAGCAGTCATAGCAGTTATACTCATTCTATCGGGCGGCTACGGCGGACCAGCTGAGACTAAGACTGTAGTAGTAACAACCATAGTGTCACAAGCACCTCTCTCAGAGACACAATCAATAACTACTGAGACTCTCACAGAGAGAGGAACTTCTATCCCATCTCATGGAGAGGCTACAACTACTACAAGGCAGACGAGTTCAGAAGCAGTATCTACAGTAGAGGTTTCCGAGACAAAGACAATTAAGACTGTAGAAACAGAGACAACAACCATAGAGCAAACAACAGCCCCAGCAGCGTCTTTTGTAGAGGGTATTGAGTCTAGCTTAGTAGGTCCCGAGGGAGGAAGAGTAGTACTTGGAGCTGTAGAGATACACTTCCCTAGAGGCTCTGTAGAGGGGGAAGCTAATGTATCTGCTGGCCTCATAAGAAAAGATATATCCGAGGAGGCTGGCACCACACTGATCTACAAAGTCGAGCTAAGAGGCGGGAGTCTGAAAGGCGAAGTAGAGCTTCGCTTCCGCTACGATGAAAACATTCTGCCAGAGGGTGTTAGCGAGGAGGACGCCCAGGTAGGCTACCTAGATGAGGAGGGAAAGTACCACAGTGTTGAGGCAGTAATTAACACCGAGAAGAACATTGTAGTTGTTAGAACAAACCACTTCTCTCTATGGATACTTAGCTGGCCCTCGAGAGGCCAGGAGAGCTGGAGACCTAGTGTTGAGAAGAAGATACTAGAAGTACCATATTATCCTCAAGGAGAGACAGGCTACTGCTGGGCTACATCTATGGCTATGCTCATTAAGTACTACGACCGCGACACTGTATACCCTAAGCCATGGGAGATAGCGTCTGACTACGGGATAGCAACTGATGAGGGTGTTTCATCGCTAGAGTTCTGGACAGGACTACATACCTCAGATATGCTATATGTGCATCTTAAAGCATTCCCAGAGAGACACATGTGGTTTCCAGCGATAAGAACAAAGGGCTTCGCCAAGTATGTTGTATCATCAATACTAGAGGGAGACCCTGTAGTAGTCTTCCTAGAAGACCACGTAGTAGTAATCGTAGGCTACTATAAGGCTGAGGGCGGAGAAATAAACTACTACATACATGACCCAGCAGACCCCAAGAATGGTATATACAAGATGGTATCTCAGAGCCAGTTATTCTCAGAGATAAGCGGGACTGAAGCAGTATTTACTCTCCGAATGCCACTCGGTGGTACAAAAGAAGAAGACCCCCCCGTAACAGTGATTGTCCCTAGTGGTGTTATAGGCCAGGATAGGCCTCAAGGCTTATCACTTGTCCCTGTAGAAGGCGATATGGCTCCAGACACTATATATAGGATCATATGGAATGGGACACGTAAGCCCTTCGGCTACTATCTTGGTATAGAGGAGCGTAGAGGAAAAAGCATGATTTTAGTAGAACGTGCTGCACCAGACACATACAAGTTATATGTACAATACGGTGTTGCAAATACTGCCCAGAAGACTGTATCAGTACGTGTTATCGTGTATGTCCAAACACCTGGATCAGCTCTATTATACGTAGGTTCAGAAGAATATAGTCTTGGACCTGGAGAGTATATTGAAGACTTCATAGAGTCCTGGACAGGAATCTACGAGATTAGCGACTGGCCATCCGAGAGTGCTAATGAGATGGCTGTGATTGTAAAAGTTATAGATTCAGAATCTCACCAACTGTATGATAGTGTAGAATTCGTTGTGCCGCTAAAGCCTTGGTCCTACCTACGTAGTGATGAAGCAAAAAACTCTATTATAACTGCTCTAGGACTTAATCCCGAAGTAGATGAGGTATCGTATACTTACGAGGGTTGGACAGGGCTACCCATTACTGAGGCAGAACGGCTTCCTGTGAGTATTACTGTGAATCTGGAAGCAAGACGTAGTATATGGCGTTATGAGTGGGATTGTGATCCGTCTTCTGAAGGTAAAGCAACCCTCATTTTCTATAACATCGTAAGCGTTGGTATATCACATTCTATTAGATCTATCGGTGATCTCTCTAAATACTCCGATATGATGATAAGTCTTCTAACCGAAGGCGAAGGTAGCCAACCATTTTGGGCCTGTCCTTCAGCCACACAATCAATAGAGGTTTCAGAGCCCCTAGTTAGGAGTATTGAGATATCTGGCGGAAAGGCGTTGATCATAGAGGCGCAAGGTACATTATCATATACTAGTGAAATAGAAGGTGTAACTCCGCTTTCAATCCCAATTCATGCAACTTTTATCTTATGGAGTAAAGATGATGCAGTAATAGCTATAATGTATGGTCTACCAGAACCTAATAACTACGATAGATCGCCACTACCAACTGCTGAGGAAATTCTGAGTATAATAATAGACATACTTGCTGAAAAAGGTCTTATTAGCGAATCTGCTTCTGGAGGTGCACGCTAGAGAGTAAAATAGCCTCTCTACAATTTTTCTCCTCATTCACACTAGGCCTGGAAACTCTACACATTATAACTAAGTAGGAATACTCATTAATTATTGCCACTATAGCTGAATCTACCTAGGCTAATAGGAGCTATAAGCAAGGATTCTACAATACACACCTAGAGGATTTTTATCATCATAGGAAGAGGCTGAATAAGAGAATTCACTTACCAACTGCCACAGATTCTCCAGGGATAGAGGCCTTCTGTACAAAGAGGGATGTGAATTACCTCAGTATTTGTCTCTTATATGCAATACTACAACTTAGTGTATTTACCTACACTACCTCTCTCCACCGCTGACCCTATAGTTGTCTATGTAGCACCACTAGAAACAACAGCATAGCTCAGAAGCTCTGCTAATGATAGAGCATCTAGGTAATAACCATAAAGCAACGAGTGGCGCCGCGGCCGGGATTTGAACCCGGGTCACGGGCTTGACAGGCCCGCATACTAGGCCGGGCTATACTACCGCGGCACCATTTCCTCAAACTAGTAGGAGTTCTTTATAAGGATTCCTGCTAGTGTAGAGTAATCAATATGCTTTTAGGCTTTTATTTTGTATGGTTGAAGGCGGGGTATAGATATGAGTGTAACTTATGCTACACTTGGAGAATTAAGACCTGGTAGTTATATTGTAATTAGTGGCGAACCATGTAAAATTGTTGAGATGAGTCGTGCTAAGACTGGTAAACATGGTAGTGCTAAGGCTCACGTAGTTGCTGTTTGTCTATTTTCTGGCAATAAGAGAACGTTAACAGCACCAGTTGATACCAGAGTTGAAGTACCTATTATTGATAAGAGAGTTGCTCAAGTTGTTGCAGACTTAGGTGGTATGGTTCAGATCATGGATATGGAGACTTTCGAGACTATAGAGATAGAGAAGCCTAGCGATAAAGAATTAGCTAGTAAGTTAAAACCAGGTGTAGAAGTAGAGTACTGGGTGGTAATGGGTAGATATATTATAAATAGAGTGAGAGGAGGCTAATAGGGAACTTATACTATAACTATTATCATGGGCTGTTCTTTGGCGGGTCTTGAAGATCTCAGACAGATTGTAGGTAAACTACTCAAGAGAGCTGGAACCTATGAAGAGATAGTAAGAGAGTTTATTAGAGATCTACAGAGAGCTCTTCTATCAGCTGATGTAAATGTAAGACTAGTCTTTGATCTAACAAATAGGATACGTGAGAGAGCACTCAAAGAAAAACCACCACCAGCTATTAGTAGGAAAGAATGGCTTGTAAAAATAACCTATGAAGAGCTGACTAAATTCTTCGGCGGCGAAAAACGTATAGACATCAAACCTCCATATACTCCTTATATAATAATGCTTGTAGGTGTACAAGGTAGTGGGAAAACAACTACAGTAGGTAAATTAGCACTTTTCTACAAGACTATGGGGTACCGTGTAGGTGTAATATGCGCAGATACATATAGACCAGGAGCTTACGAGCAATTATATCAGATTGCTAAGAGTGTAGGAGTTCTTTTCTATGGTGATAACTCCTCTAAAGATGTTATTGATATAGTTTCAAAAGGCATTAAGCACTTCAGGGAGAAAGGAGTAGATATAGTAATTATCGATACAGCTGGTCGACACGGCTATGGAAGAGAAGAAGCTCTTCTCGCTGAAATGAGGGAAATTTCAGAAAAAATAAACCCTGATGAAGTAACCTTGGTGATAGATGCCTCAATGGGGCAGAAGAGCTATGACTTAGCTGCTAAGTTCCACAAAGCTACCCCGATAGGATCAATAATAGTAACCAAGATGGATGGAACAGCTAAAGGTGGTGGTGCATTATCGGCTGTTGCAGCTACAGGTGCACGTATAAAATTTATAGGTACTGGAGAAAAACTGGACGAACTAGAACCATTTAATCCCAAGAGGTTTGTATCTAGAATCTTAGGCATGGGCGATATAGAGTCGTTACTAGAACGTATCGAGAAACTGTCTAGTATAGAAGAATTTGAGAAAACTATGACTGAAATGGTTACTGGCAGGATAACATATAGGACAATATATAGACAGATTATTCATGTCCAGAAGCTAGGTCCTTTTAAGAAGATACTACAAATGCTACCTGGGATATCTACTGTTGTTTCTTCTTTTGACGATATAGCACGTATTGGTGAAAAGAAGCTACGTAGATGGCTTAATATAATGAATTCAATGACTTATGAAGAACTTGATAAACCTGAACTAGTTGAAGAGAAGAGTAGAATAAAGAGGATCTCATATGGCTCAGGTGCAGAAGTAGGCGAAGTAAAGGAGCTCATTGCTTACTATAAGAACTTGAAGCGCTTAATGAAGCAGTTTAAAAAGAGGAAAGACATTGTTGAGAAACTGCTTGGATCAAGAGGACTGCATCCTTAGAATAGTATACGTAGATATAGAGTGTAGAGACTACAGCCTCCTAGAAGCTGCTCTAATAGCATCTTCTGCTTTATTATTATCATATAATATTAGGAGATGGGTATGCTTAGAACTTTATATAAAGTATTGTCCTTTACCCTCGATAGAGAAAATACTGCATATTACTATCAATGGTTCATCTGCTAAGGGGCTCTCTCCTTCTGAGTCTCAACTCGTTGGATTTATTAAACATATTATAAACAAAGGATATTGGCCTGGTGTAAGCATTGGCGAATCTTCTATGGAATCTATATACAGATCGATTTCTCCAGATTGTGTATCTGTACTAGAGTTCTTAGAAACAGCTAAATGCACTAGTTGTATTCACATAGATAGAAGAGAGCTACCAAACGTAGCACCCTGGTGGATTACATCATCTGTATTGGTGCTACATGATGAGAGATGTATCAAGAGATGTTGATAAAACACACTATAGAAATGAAATTAGCAACTATATTCTTGCAAAAGCACGAGAGCTTCTACTGCTTTATCCTCTCTGCAATAATTGTCTTGGTAGAATGTTTGCTTTGCTAGGTAGAGGTTTAAGGAATTATGAAAGAGGACAGTCCATAAAGATATTACTGAGCATGGAGCTCTCTAGGTCTATCCGTGAAGGTGATAAAGAGAGTATAGAGTTGTTCCGCAGATTAGCACCAAATATAGGTGAGATAGCATCTACACTCTACAGAGAGCTCTTTGGCGAGGATCTAAAAAGAGAAGAATGTTTTATATGTGGCTCTAGCTTCGAAGATATAATTAACTTAGCGTCACGCAGAGCAGTAAGCATTTTAGAGAAGATGGATTTAAGAAGCTTCCTCATAGCAGCTAAAATAGACCAAGCAATAAGATTTCGTGAAGATGAATTGAAAAGAAAACACAAGCTTATATTTGCTGAATCGATAGGATCTGAATTAAAAAGAGAAGTCAGTAAACGCATTCAGAAAGAACTAGGACTTAAACCTGATTTTGAACAACCAGATATTATAGTAGAAATAACAATTCCTACAGCTACTGTAAAAACTCACCTAATGCCATTATTCCTCAAGGGTCTATATTGGAAGCTCAATAGACGTATCTCGCAATCTCTCTGGGTGTCGCGGAGAGGTATACGTAGATATCCTTTTAGTGTTGAGGAAGCATTGTTTATACTTTCGCGGATTTTTGATTCTCATACTTCTATACTACATGCTTCTGGAAGAGAAGATGTAGATGCACGTATGCTTGGTACTGGAAGACCGTTTATAGTTGAGCTTAAATCTCCGTCAAAAAGGTCTTTTGACATGTCTATACTTTCTAAGAAAGTAAACGAATATTCTAGAAATCTTGTAAAAATACTATTTACCAATACAGCATCTCGAAGAGATATTAGAATAATAAAAGAAGAAGTTGGAAGACATACAAAGCTATACAAAGCACTTATTACTACATCTAGTAGTATAAACGAAGATATTCTAAGCAGACTAGAGGAATTCTATAGAGGGAGAGAGATAAGACAAAGAACTCCCAGACGTGTAAGGCATAGAAGGAGAGACATTATCAGATATAGAATAGTCTACTCTATAGCTACACGCTTAATAACAGATAGATTGTTTGAAAGCCTGATACATGCTGACGCAGGCCTTTACGTAAAAGAACTAGTAGATGGAGATGATGGAGATACTACACCAAGCTTTTCTGATCTATTGGGGGTCGAGGCGAAGTGTATAGAACTAGACGTAGTAGGAGTACTACAGCTGAAGTAGACTTAAATAATGCTTTAGAATCGAGTATGAGAGGGATTTAGAGAAATGGTTAAAGCACCTAGAGGTTTCAGGAGAAGAACAAGAAAACTACTAAGAAAACATATAAGAGAAAGAGGATCTATTCCACCTCTAAGCTTGTTGATGATAGACTATAAACCTGGTGATAAAGTATATATCGTAATTAATCCCTCTGTTATGAAAGGTATGCCTCACTATAGATATCACGGAAAAGTAGCAACTATTATAGGTAAGAGAGGCAAATCATACATTGTACAATTAAAAGTCGGAAGTAAGATAAAAACACTATTTGTAAGACCTGAACACTTAAGACCTGCCCCTGTAAACTAGGTTATGCAACACATACACTATGGTGTAATATAATGACTGATATAGTAGAAGTAATAGAGACAGAAGACATCCCCAACTCAGTCGCTAAAAAACTACTAGAGAAATATCTCGAAGAGATGGGAGAAGAAGTACCAGAAGTCTCTCTATCCCTACTAAACAGAGTAAAATCATATCTAGAGTTTTTCTCTAGATGCGATTCTAACGAGGCTAAAAAAGCACTGCAGGAGTTAAATGAAAAAGGCTTCTCAACCTTTGCAGCCTCTATGCTCATAAACTTACTACCATCGACCGTGGAGGAGGCGAAAGCGCTTTTAGCTGATATAGACGGTGGTTATTCTGATGAAGTCCTAGAAGAAGCACTTACTATTCTCTCGAAATATTGTAGTAGCTAAAGAACTATGATACCTTATTATTACTATATTTATGGAAAAAGAGAGTGTAATTCTAATACACTGTAATAGGTTTCTATATATTGGGGGTTTTGTTTAGGTGAGTCATAAAGGTAGACCAGCAAAGCGTGGACGAATCAGTAAACGTTACGAAGAGTACGCTTATGTACTAGATTATCTTCCTAGGGGTAATCCTGTTGATAGACATCTGAGACATAGAGGTAAACCCCTTGTCCAGTTAGTCGGCGAAGACTATTTCGTGTTATTAGAGGCAACTCCTAGACATGGACAGCCAGTAAGTACTGGTGAAAGAGTATACATAGGCCCTATCACGGAGATGAGACTTAAAATATTTAGAGTTGAAACAGAGATAGAATATAACGACTTAACAATGAATGCAAAACAAGCCCTCCCTATAGTAGTTGAAGACATTGTTAGGAGGCGTGAAACTGTTTTCATAGAATTCTTCAACATTGCAGGTCCTATAAATATTCGTTTCCACGTATTAGAACTCTTGCCAAATATCGGTAGAAAAACTATTCTCAAAATACTTGAACGAAGAGAGAAAAAACCATTTACAAGCTTCGAAGAACTAAAGAGCATTATACATGCAGATCCAGCAAAGATACTAACAGAGAGAATAATCGATGAACTGAAAGGAGGCCAGCGCTACTATCTATTTGTTCCTCCTCCTTCGAGTGAACTTACACAGCCAGTAAGACCGATCTTCTACGACTACTTGGCAGCAATATACGAGAAACTGGGTAAGAGTTTTGCAGAAAGAGAAGAAAGCAAAAATAAGGCCTAAGAAGAAGCTTGATCAACATTTTTTAGTATCAAGTTATGTTGGTAGAAAATTCTCTCAGCTTCTATATAAAAAAAAAAAATTAGTAGAGATTGGAGTAGGAACTGGTTTTCTAACGAAATATATACTTAGATGTAGATCTGTAGAATCTTTAGTTGCAATAGAAATAGACGATGATCTTATCACAGAGTTTTGGCTTCAATATACATACGACTCTAGAATCTCACCTCTTCTTTCTGATGCACTAAATTCTCCTTTGAGATTAGAATGCTTCGATGCCGTATATGGTAGTATTCCTTATAGTATAACTGGGCCTCTCCTATCTCTACTAGTTAAAAATTTTCGAAAACCAGTAGTACTTCTAATCCAGAGAGAGGTAGCACAAAGATTAGCTGCCAGTCCAGGAAGCAATGAATATGGAAGACTAACAGTCCTAGTAAGGCTTGTCTACAATGTCAATTTACATAACATTGTCCCTCCAACAGCTTTTAGACCACCACCGAAAGTCTATTCGCAGATAGTAGAGCTAATACCTCGTGATAATACTCTTAACAATCTAGTTATAGAGAGGGTAGAATCTCTCACTAGGTGTATGTTCTCTGAGCGTAGAAAACTAGCCTACAAGATTGCTAGAAAATGTTTGGAGAAAATTGGTGTTAAGACAAGTACACTACCAGCAGAGATATTTGGAAAGAGAGTATATGAACTAGACGAGAAAGTTTTTCTAAAGCTCTCATTAATGGGTAGCGATAAATGATGAAATTTCCACTTAGATATAGCTGTAAAGCTGTAGAGAGATATAGAGTGGAAATAAACAAGATAGCACTAAAGATATGTGATCTTGTTTACACGCCTTCTGAAGATACTTGGCTAACTCTCGAGGTGGCAGAGAATACAGTAGAAGAAAAGTATAAACAAATAGAGTTATTTGTAGATGTGGGAACAGGTACTGGGATCCTAGGGCTATACCTATTGGAGATGAAAAAAGTTTTTACTTTGATGATCGATATAAATCCTTGTGCTCTTTCCTGTTCGCTCGAGAATACGAAGAGGAATAACTATCATTATTTAGTAGAAATTGTTCAATGCGATTCAGTTACTTGTATCAGACCTAGTGCATTTAAGAATGCATTTATAGTCTATAATACGCCTTACTTACCTGTTGCTGATAACACATTAGAAGGACTTGCGTGGAGTGGTGGTCTTAATGAGTTTAACAAGATACTGAAGATACTAACAGTTGAAGCTAGGGGTCATTTTATTTGCTTAGTGGTGACATATTCTTCGCTTAGCGGTAGTGATACAAAATTACTAGAGGAGCTTAGAAGTAATTACAACGTGGTATCTAGGAGTAGACATTATTTTTTCGAGGATATCAAGGTGGTTGTAATTTGCAAATGAAAGAGAAAAAGCTAAGGATAGTATTAGTAGGTACAGAGGGCGAGATAAATCTAGGCTTCGTAATAAGACTTGCTCTAAATTTTGAAGTAGACGAAATTTACCTTGTAAGCCCTCTCATTAATCCTTTCAGTGATGAAGTGAAGAGATTTGCTGCAAAAGCAGCCAAAATGGTTTCTACAGAGTACATAAAGATCACCGACTCTCTAGAGGAAGCACTAGATGGTGTTGATCTATCTATATGTACGAGCGGATTAGTAGGATCCACTAGTGATGTTTTAAGACACCCTATTACTCCTAGAGAACTTGCATCTAAGATAGCTCCAAACTATTCGTCAATAGCAATAGTATTTGGAAGAGAAAGTGTAGGTTTAACTAGAGATGAACTAGCGAAATGTCATCTTTTCCTAACAATACCTGCTAATCCTCAATATCCTATTCTTAACTTGAGCCACGCAGTAGCAATCACTCTCTATGAGCTCTGGACTTCTACGAGAAGTTATAGGTTAAGAGAGCATGCTAACAGTTCACAGCTTAGCAGAGTACTTAAACTAGTCGGTGAAATCGTTGGTAAGATAATAGACGATTCTGTCCAAAGAGAGAGAATAATGGTAGCAGTGAAACACATTCTGTGGAGATCTAGTCCGAGTAGAGGTGAAGCATCTACACTCTACTACTTCTTTAAGAAGATAAAAAATAGTATAGATGGTTGACGAGATGGTAGAGTTAATGCTTACAACGAATCCTGGAGTAGAAGATTTACTAGCAGAAGAGGTTTCTTTGAGGCTTAAAGCTCGTATTATAGAAGTTAAGCAGAACCGTGGCCGTATATTTGCTGATGTAAGTGAAGACTATCTATACGCATTAAATTACCTACGATGTATGAATAAAGCATATCTAGTGCTTACTAAAAGTAGAATATGTCCTGAGTACAATTGTCTCAAAGAAATTTATGAACTGATACATTCCATACCAATACACGAATATACTAGTAGGCTAGATAAATTCGCTGTAAGAGTTGAGCGAGTCGGTAATCACGAGTATAGTTCGCTTGATATAGCGAGAGTGGCAGGTGATGCAGTGAAGGACTCAGTAAGGAGTAGGAGAGGCTTTGATCTCCATGTAGACCTAGATTATCCTTCACTAGTAGTTGCTGTAGACGTAATCGAGGATAACATTACTGTTTTATTAGAGCTTGGAGAATTTTCACGGCATCAGAGAGGATACAGAATCTATGATCACCCAGCAGCTCTTAGCCCAGTCTTAGCTTATGCAATGTTGATACTATCCGGCGTACAGGACGGCGAACAAGTACTAGATCCTATGTGTGGCGGTGGTACTATAGCAATAGAGGCAGCTTTACTTCTCGAGAACTCAGAGATACATTGTATGGATAAGAGTGCTAGACACATAGATGGCGCAGAAATGAATGCAAAAGCTGCACTAGTTCATAACAGAATAAGATTCCTTGTAGGTGATGCCACTAGCCTCAGCGATTACTTCAAAGAGATAGATATTATTACTACTAATCCACCATACGGTATTCGACTCGGCAAACCATCCCTGGTTAAACAACTTTACTACAAATTTGTGTTATCCCTAGAGAAGATTGTCAAGAAGAGAGTAACAGTAATAACAACTGAACACAAATTCTTTGAAGAACAATTGATGAGAATTGGATGGAGAATTATACACAACAGAAGAGTAATGCATGGAAATTTATACCCATATATAATTGTTGCAGAACCCGCCTAGAGATAAACTGATTAAGCCCTACAACCACCAAGAAGGCAGGGGATAGGAGTGCCTCAAAAACCAGCTAAGTGTTATACAAAACGAAGAGCCAAGGCATTCTCAGGTCCACCATATACCAGGAGAGACTATATTCCTGGAATACCTCCACCAAAGATACAAAAATTCACAATGGGAAACCCCCATGGAACATATAACTATGTCCTAGAAATCTATGTAGAAGAGAAAGGACAGATTAGACATAACGCTCTAGAAGCTGCACGAGTAATGGTTCATAAGTATCTCTCATCAACTATAGGTGATACTAATTACTTATTCAGAGTAAGAGTATATCCACATCACGTTCTTAGAGAGAACAAAATGATGGCATTTGCTGGAGCAGACCGTCTCCAAGAAGGAATGCGCCAAGCATTTGGGAAACCAGTAGGAACAGCTGCACGTGTATTTCCTGGACAAGCAGTATTAGAAGTACGAGTGAGAAAAGAACACTTAGATTATGCAAAAGAAGCTCTAAGAATAGGAGCATCTAAGCTACCTTTACCTACTAGGCTTAGAATAACTGAGATTAACAAGTAGCCTCTATCTTAGTCTTTACAAATTGTTCTTGGCTTATTTATACTTTCATATTCTACAACGGTGTATAATGTGGAAATAAAGGAATGTGGAGAATACTGCTGGATTATAGATGGATACAGATTTGATCTGGAAGAAGCTATCAGACAAGTACTCAAGAAAAATAAGAAGCGCATTATACTAGAGGCACCACAGGGATTTATCAAAAAACTCGAAAAACTATCAGAGCTCATAGAAGCACAACTTGATAGTAGAATAGAAGTACTTATTCGACTTGAACCTGCTTTTGGTGCTTGTAGCTTATCTATAGAGTTGATAGACAAGGACACCTTCCTTATACACATAGGACATGCAAACTATCCATACCCTATCTACGGATTAGAAAACATAAGAGATGATTATCATCTAATTGAAGCTGAGTACGTAGAGGCAGATAAGGAGAAAATACTAAGTTATCTTATATCTGTTCTCATAAACAAGAATTACAGAAAAATAGCTCTTGGATATACTACTCAGCATAAAACACTAGCTATTAAAATTGTAGAATCTCTACTCGGTAGAGGATTTATAGTAGATAAAGTAGCAAGTATAACTGGATGTTTCTACTACAACCTAGCCAAGTATAGAGACAATATAGATGCATATTTTGTTATAGCCGGAGGGACTTTCCATGGCTTAGGATTAGGCTTAGCGATTAACGGTATAAAACCAGTATTTGTCGTGGATCCCTACACTTACAATATCTATAACATAAACAGTTTGCTAAAGAAGACTCTTGCAAAACGTTACTGGCTTATGTATCAGGCTCTTAGAGGAAAGAACGTAGGTATCATAGATGGTTTATTGGCTGGACAGTGTCGCCCTCCTATCTCTAAGTTTCTATCTATTGTTGCTAAAAAACACGGATTTAAACCCAGAATAATCGTTGCGAGATATGTTAGCAAGGAATTTCTAGATAACCTTAGCCCCGACGACTTTGATTTTTTTGTAACAGTCTCGTGCCCTAGACTCGCCATTGAAGATTTATCTGACTACTGG
>JALTYD010000093.1:534-3851 GCA_027046525.1 Pyrodictiaceae archaeon | reverse complement strand
CAACTAATATAACTCTATCATTATCTTTTGGTAGAATTTCCTCTAGCAATCTCACTAGTACTTTCGATGGAGTAACTGAGCACCCATTAATAACGTACCGATGCTCTGAAAGTAAGCCTATCATAGCAAATATCTTTAAATAATTTATGTGCCCGGGATATCTTAGTGTATACTCTATAAGTGTTTTTAAGTTCTTAAAACTTGATAGTAGTGTTCGTAGACCATCTGTAGGTAATGCTTCGAACGATCCTATTCCTTCTATGTTGACTAACTTGCTGTCTCTAATAGGGTCTAGAACTGTTTCTCTTCCATTAATCCTTACTCTTGCTTTCCTCATATACTCTTCTATAAGATCTTCAATATTCCATGAGGCAACTAAGCCGAGCGGTACATTTGCATCTTCAGAAACTCCCCCCACATAGATATGTACCTTCTCGATATTTTTGACCGAGTTAACTATACTGGCAACAAGCATATTAGATAATCCTGGAGCTATTCCAGCATCTATGAATAATTTTACTCCTCTCTTGGAGGCTTTTTCTGCAAATATAAGTGGATCTTTTATGTAAGATACATCTACAATTATTGGTACAGCTGCTTCTAGCATAGCGTCTAGAACCCTCTCTGCGGCATTACTGGGCAATGCTGTAACTATAGCATCACACTCCCTAGATAATCTTCTAGCTACAGATGGAGTATCAAGAGATGCAAGATGTGATTCAAAACCCAATTTTCTGGCTATCTCAACTTTCTCAGAAGAGCTATCATAAACTATTACATCGTATTTTTTCTCTTTCAGATAGTTTGCAGTTTGACTACCTACTCGTCCATATCCTGCCAGACACACCTTCTTATCCAACAAGACAACACCAATTTGCTCTGTCTGGTAAATAGTAAGGAGCTCTATACTGCATATTCAAGCCACTAGGGGAGATACTTAGCAAACCCTCCATCCAGGTTTTGCACAATCTTCTACGTAAACCATGCATGGTCTCTCTCCTTTATCGCAGCCACTCGCAAGAATCATCGCCTCGCTAATGTAGCCTCTTATTTTCTTTGGCTTCAAGTTAGCTACTACTACTACTTTTCTACCGATTAAGTCTTCAGGATTATAGAAGTCCCCTATCCCAGCTATAACTTGTCTCTTCTCTTCGCCGATATCAACTATTAATTTCAATAACTTAGTACCTGGTATTCTTTCAGCTTTTTCGACTAACCCTACTCTTAGATCGATTTTTGCAAATTCTTCTATGCCGATTTTCTTTTCCTCTTTCAAGAGTAACACACCACTGGCTCGTTTAGACTATACTACTACAATCATAATTTACTCTTCTGTTTTCATAGGTATCTCTATTATCCTATTACCTGCAACAACTTGATCTATACTATGAATAGCTGCTCCAACACTTTCTAGTGTAGATTTTACTTTGCTGAAATCTATATTATCGCCTTCTATGACAACAGTTAAACTTAGTGTTTCAACATCCATTTCATTGACAGTTATATTTACTGCTTCTATGCCTTTTAGGCGACTTAATTCTAAAGCTATATCTATTATAGAGGGATCTTTAATAGGCTTTAAAACATCTAAAACTATTCTACGTAATTTGGCCAATCTTTAGTTTCCTCCCCTCTTCTCATTGAATGCAAGGAGGTTTTTGTTTATTACCTATGATCTAAGAATAAAAGTAATCATATTCGTATCCTTCACTATTAATAACGCGGTGAAAAATAGTAATGGTTGACAAACTGGACATAGAAATAATTAAGGTTCTAGCCAAAAACTCTCGTCTGAGCATTAGAGAGATAGCATCAACGCTAAAGCAAGCACACTCTTCGGTACACCAAAGGATGAGAAAACTTCTAGAGAGAGGTGTAATAAAAAGATTTACAATCTTAGTAGACTATGAATCTTTGGGTTTCTCTATAACTGCTTTAATACTTCTTCAAGTAGAAGGTGCTTATATAGTAGAAGTTGGTGAAATACTCTCTAAGGAACCCAATGTGATATCAGTATACGATATAACTGGTGATTATGATCTTGCAATTATAGCTAAATTTAAAGATATCCATGAGCTAGATAGATTTGTAAAGAAGATAAACAAGAACAAGTGGGTAAAAAGAACAGTAACAAGCATCGTATTACGATCACTAAAAGAAGACCCACTTTCTCTTCTCTCACTTGTATAAACTGAACGATTTATTTTACTCTTATTACAACTCCTGGCTTTACTGGGAGCAAAAATGCCGCTTACCCTTAAGCCGTATGTGAAAAAACCTCCATTAGTGGTGTTAGGAGGTAGAGATTCTGGGAGTAGAATAGGTAAGGGGTTCAGCCTAGGCGAGCTGAAAGAAGCTGGGTTGGATGTAAATACTGCAATACGACTAGGAATACCTGTGGATAAGCGTAGGAAAACTTCATGGAATCATAACGTAAAAATCTTAAAAGATCTATTAAATATATTGAAATATAGCAAATAATTAAAATAGTATACTTATCAATGTTTAATAGATGTGAAGAATATGAGTTACTTTGAAAAGATTGTGGATAATAGTAATATTAGTGAAAATGAATGTATCTTAGTGGCAAGGAATATAACTAAGATTTATCCTGGTGGAGTAGTCGCTAATAAGTCAATCAACTTGTGTATTAAGAAGGGAGAAGTACTTGCTATATTAGGTGAAAATGGTGCTGGTAAAACAACATTTGTCTCTATATTATCTGGCGTTATAAAGCCAGATGATGGTTACATTGTGTATAAAGGTAGGAAAATCATCTTCAAAAATCCACGAGAAGCACAGAAAGAGGGTGTGATACTAGTTCCTCAGAACCCTATACTCATCGAAGAGCTGAAAGTATATGAAAACCTACTACTCTCATGTCGCTTAGCTGGACGGAAGTATACATATGATGATATTGTGAGAAAAGTAGATGAAATAAATAGGTTATATAACATACATGTTAATGTAGATGAACCTTCTTGGAAATTGTCGTTTGGAGAGAGGCAAAGAGTAGAGATAGTTAAAGCTCTGATACTAGATGCTCAAATATTAATCTTGGATGAACCTACTACTCATCTTTCACCGCTTGAATCACAAGCATTAATGAAGATTTTAAAAAAGATATCAAAAGAGGGTAAAACTGTAATTTTCATTTCTCATAAGATAAGAGAGGCTCTAAGTGTAGCTGATAGGATAGCTGTAATGAGGAATGGAGAAGTTGTAGGAATTGTAAATGCTAATTCAGCATCTATTAAACAGCTTCTTCAGTTAATGTTTGGCGACAAAATTCTACACTATAAGCCTCTACTAAGAGA
>JALTYD010000093.1:0-524 GCA_027046525.1 Pyrodictiaceae archaeon | reverse complement strand
GGAGCCTATATTGATCGTACAAGATCTATGGGTACGTGGTTTGCATGGTACTTTTTCTGTAAGAGGTGTATCATTTAGTGTGAACAAGGGAGAAATCGTTGGCATAGCAGGTGTAGCAGGGAATGGACAACGTGAACTATTTGAAGCAATAGTTGGTCTACGTAAACCCGCTAAGGGTTCGATAAAAATTCATGATACGATGGGCGTTGTTAGTGTGAATAATTATAATGATGTAGCTATAATACCTGAAGAAAGACTTGGCTGGGGCTTGGTCCCTGATAAAGATTTAGTCTTCAATACAACGTTTGGTCTCTATAGATCATCTATAGGTCCGTATAAGAAGATATTTGTTGATTGGAGACAAGCACTAACAATAACTAATAATATTATCAAGAAATACCAAGTAGTATCACCTTCTGTTAAAGCACCAGCGAACAGTCTCAGTGGCGGGAATATGCAGAAATTTATCATTGGGAGAGAACTTTTTAAGAGGCCTAGATTAGTAATAGCGATGAATCCTACTG
>JALTYD010000092.1 GCA_027046525.1 Pyrodictiaceae archaeon | reverse complement strand
GCATAGAACCATTCAAATCCCTCAGAAACGCGGAGAACAAGCTCCGCCTAGGCGGGTACAGCACATTAATAGTCCACGAAGACGGTAGATACATAGGAGGCGTAAGCGCCCTAGAAATAGACAAAGAAACACTGCTAGAACTTCTTAAGAAGAGAGGACGTATACCTGGGAATAAACCTATTACAGAGGAGTATCTAAAGAAGACACTAAATATACCAAGTATTGAAGAATTAGCTAACAAACTACTCTCAGGAGAAATTGTATTAACAAAGCTATATGATAAGAAGACAAAGAAGTGGGTCATTAAACCTGTATTTAGATTAAATCCACCTAAAGGTGGATTCGAAGGTAGTATAAAGAAACCTTATGGTACAGGAGAAGGTGAACTTGGATATAGAGGACATGCTATAAATGACCTTATAAAGAAGATGATCTAATTCTCTTTGGGGATGAAGAATGGTAGTTAGAAAAAGGAAGAAAAGCAGACACTTACGCGGTAGAACCAGAACTATGGGATGGGGACGTATCGGACAGCACAGAGGTAGTGGATCTAGGGGAGGATTTGGAGCTGCAGGTATGCATAAACATAAGTGGAGTTGGGTAGTAAAATACGCGCCCACCTGGTTTGGAAAACATGGATTTAACCCTCCTAAAGGACTAGAAGAAAAAATTACAGAGATTAATGTAGGTGAGCTAGAAGAAAAGATAGACGAATGGTTATCAAGAGGTTTGGCAGAGAGAGAAGGAGACAAGATTGTCATTGATTTAGCGAAAATTGGTTATAGCAAGTTATTAGGACGGGGTAGAATAACTAGGCTTGTAAAAGTCTATGTACCATATGCTACAGAGCTCGCAGTTAAGAAAATAGAAAAAATAGGAGGAGAAGTTGTAAAAACCCGAGGATAATAATGGAGTAAATACAAGGTAGTAATAGTAAATGAGTTGAGAAAATTATGGCAGTACTAGAGCTGTTAGCTTCACTCTCCAGGTATATTCCAGCTATCGAGAAGCCTGCTAGGAGACCCTCCCTCCCTGCTAGATTAGCATGGACAGCTATTGTAGTTCTTCTATATCTGATTATGAGCGAGATACCTCTATATGGAGTAGCACCCCAAGAGACCCAAGGCCAGCAAACAGCTGCACTTGCTCAGTTATTACTTGGTATGAATATAGGCTCATTAATGACACTTGGTATAGGGCCAATTGTAACTGCTGGAATAATCCTAGAAGTTCTAGTTGGAGGCAAGATTATAGACTTAGACCTTACAAAACCTGGGAACAGAAAAGTATTCATGGGAGCTCAGAAGAGCCTAGCAATTATCTTCGCTGTAATAGAGGGTGCTGCTTATGCGATAGGATGTAGATTCTGGGTGACAGCACTTGGTGCAGGAGGTTGTCCTGTTGGAACAGAAGTAAGAGTACTTGTAGTTGTACAGCTACTTATAGCGACAATAATTATTCTATGGTTTGATGATATGGTTAGAAAAGGTTGGGGGATAGGTTCAGCATTAAGCTTGTTCATAGCTGTTAATGTTGTAAAGGATATGGCGTGGAGGTTTGCAGGCCCTATTTTAGCTAGAGAAGGTGAATACTATGGATGGCTAGCACAAGTTATACTAAACAAAGATTTTGCACTTATAAGATACGAATTACCAGATTTATTAGGACTAGTAGCTACTCTGGCAATCATAACTACTCTAATTTACTTCCAGTTAATGAAGGTCTATATACCTGTTACAAGTCCACGATATGGGAGTTTAAAAACACGTATTCCGCTAAACTTCATATATGTAACTAATATCCCTATTCTCTTCGTAGGTATTGCTGTTACAAACATAGCTGTATTCCAACAGGTAGTTGCTGTAGCACTAGGACAAGATAGTACTATTGTTCAGGGTTTAGGGAAATTATACTACTATGTTAGTCCCCCAAGAGGAATCCTGCAAGCTTTTGCAGATCCACTTAAGCTAGTTACATTCATAATCTCTTGGCTCCTCTTAGGTCTACTCTTCGGGTTTATCTGGGTAGAAGTTGCAGGTCTAAGTGCTCAAAAACAAGCGGAGAACTTAGTTAAATCTGGACTAGAGCTTCCAGGTATTAGAAAGAATCCAAAGATCCTTGAAAGGCTGCTGAAGAGATACATTTATCCACTAACTATTATAAGCTCTCTACTAGTAACAGGTATTGCTATACTAGCTGATATCTTTGGAGCATATGGTTCAGGGTCTGGCTTAGTACTACTAGTTGGTATAGTGTATAACTTCTACCAGCAACTAGCATATGAACGTACACTAGAAATGTATCCAACACTACAGAGAATAATAGGAGCATAGAGATCTCTTCCGTCGATTTTTAAATAGATTTCATAATATGATTGTTTTGGGAATAGGTAATAGAGGGTTAAGAATGGTAGAGAGGAATAGATTTACTACTATTATAGTTACGGGTGTTCCTGGAGTAGGTAAAACAACAGTCCTCGGAGAGCTAGAGAAAATTGCTAGAAAAGAAGAAAAGAATATTCTAGTAGTTAATTTCGGAGACTATATGTTTAGAGAAGCTGTGAAACAGAAACTAGTAAGTCACAGAGATCAGATGAGACACTTACCTTTAAGAACCCAATTATCACTACAGAGACTAGCAGCTATATCTATTCGCGAAGATGCAGATAAGATTCTTGATGAGGATAGTACACTTATAGTCGATACACATGCAGTTATTAAGACATCTACAGGCTTCTGGCCAGGCCTCCCTAGAGAAGTAGTATTAGAACTTAAGCCCGACTCTATAGTCCTCATTGAAGCACCTCCAAGTATAATTCTAGATAGACAGAAGAGAGATACTAGCAGAGTTAGAAAAGATATAGCTGATGAGAAACTTATAGAAGAACTCATCCTTATGGCTAGAATAGCTGCAATGTCGAGTGCTACATTTGTTGCAGCTAGCGTCTACACTGTTGAAAACATCGAGGGAGACCCAGGCTATGCTGCCAAGAAGATTCTAGAATTATCCTCTATGCTTAAGAAATAGTAGAGGTAGTCTTAGCTTGAGTAGAGAACTTCTACTATTCGAAATCTACATGTTTTTTATCATACTTCTTGGGGTATGTATAACAGAATATGTGTTTTCGAGGAAAACTGGGCTGAACTATTTAGCAACAAAAGCAGAAATGGAACTACTACTAGATCAGTACCAGCTAGCGAAAACAGAAACATCCAAGAGAGCGAAGAGAAAAATAGCCAAAATACAGACAAGGATACATGTACTGAGATCTTCTCTAAGAAGATATATTCTTACAAGGCTCTTTGCATTATCTCCTGTTTATATTGCGACGATACTTATAACAATGTTTAGACTTCTACCTCTACCAGCTACATGCTGTGTACCCCTACTTACTCTCGAGCTAGAGGGGCGTTGTTTTATGCTTACACCTTCATTTGCAGCAGTATCGTTTCTCCTAATTCTCCCCCTCATACAAGAAGACTTTTTCACGATACTACTATATGAAAGAGAGAAGCTTAAAACACCCCAGATAAAAGGTTAAGGGAGGGAGAACAGTATTGCCGAGGCCTATGTATAGGAGTAGGTCGCTTAGAAGAGTATATGTTAGACTACCAGGTGGTGAAACAACTATACACTATGAGAGAAGAAAACCTAGACAAGCTGTATGTGCTATATGTGGTAAGCCTCTTAATGGTGTACCACGCTGAAGATCCTCAGAGATGAAGAAACTACCATTAACAAAGAAGAGGCCAGAGAGACCCTATGGAGGAGTTCTATGCCATAATTGTCTCGAGTCACTAATCAAGCGTACAATAAGAGGTAGTCTTTAGTCTATAATCTTGTACATGCTTGTTCTATAATAG
>JALTYD010000091.1 GCA_027046525.1 Pyrodictiaceae archaeon | reverse complement strand
TACACATACTGATCACTTAGACCCAGCTACACCAATACCAGGTTATGGTAGCAAGCTAGGTATTGATGCTACTCGTAAATATCCAGAAGAATATGAGTGGAGAGAATGGCCAGAAGAAGTAGAGCCAGACCCACAGGTAGCAAATAAAATAGCAGATCTTCTAAAAAAGCTGGGAATAATCTAATTGCCTAGTAGCTGGGATCCAGCAAGAACACTACCTAGGTATAATAAGCTACTAGTTATTCTAAAATTTATCAGAATAGAACATACACTATTTAGCCTCCCCTTTGCATATCTAGGTGCACTATATGCTTCAAGGCTAGTATCGTTTAGAGAAATAATACTTATATTCTTAGCTGTTCTAGGCCTACGTATAGCTGCAATGTCCTACAATAATATAGCTGACTTAGATATAGATCGCTTGAATCCTAGGACAAAATCTAGGCCACTAGTTACTGGCCTCGTTTCACTAAAAACTGCTTGGATAGTAGTTCTAGTAGGATCTATGCTGTACTTCTTTTCGGCCTATCTCTTAAACATCTATGCATTTATCCTAAGCCCGGCCCTATGGGTATTAGCAATAAGCTATCCATATGCTAAGAGAATACACTGGCTACCCCACCTACACCTCGGGTTTGTACTGGGAATGGTTATTTTTGGTGGCTATGTCGCTGTTGAAGGCATAGTAACAAAGAGCATATCTTCGCTAGTTACTAGAGCGCCATGGTTCTATGTCCTCGCAGTAGCTTCATGGGTTGCTGGTTTTGACACATACTACGCTATACTAGATTTAGAATTCGATAGAAAACACAACATTGGTAGTTTACCTTCACGATTTGGAGAGGAAAAAGCATTAATCATCTCTAGACTTTTCCACGCGATGACAATAGTATTCTTAATGGTTGCTGCCAGAATCTATAAAGTAAATCTACCCGGTTATTTAGCTATAACACTATTTACTATCATCACACTTTATCAACATATTATACTCTCTTACAATACTAGGGAGAATATACCTAGAGCGTTTAATACTAATCTCTTCTCTGGCCCTATACTCTCCTTAGGCCTCATCTTAGACAAACTTTTCACTATATATTACTTCTAGTCTCGATAATTCTCTCAACACCTTATTTATAAACGATAGTACTCTATTTCTAGGAATACCTCCTTTCTCTATTTTCTTCAAGACTATATCTTCTACGATTGCATATTTTTTATACTTCTCATTAAGACTTCTCCATGGTATTCCTTTAAGCAGTTCTGCTATCGATTTATCAAAACTAATTATTTTCTCTACCATTAGTACAGCGATAATAGGGTAACCTATATAGCCTCTATATTTTGTACCGTTATCATTACTATACACTATTCTCCTGCTTATATCTACATAGACATCATAGCTTCTAGTGCCATCACTACTCCTAACTAAATACCTCTTCTCTCTAATCTTTGAAATCCTTCCATCGGCAATAGCTCCTAGTGCCTCTAGGATTTTTATCCTAGGAGGATTTCTGAGTTTTTTCCCTTCTCTAGCCAACATCTCTCTCCACTATTTAGTTAACTTCATAAACTTTCATAAACTCTCCACCAAGCTTATACTGATCCTCTAGTACAGATAGCCATAGGGGCTATACATGTTAGTAGAGTACTCAGAGAATATCTATATTGCTAAAAACCCTGCTCTTTCAACTCTACTACTAGAAATTCGCGATAAAAACACGGATCGTCGTAGGTTTAGAGAACTACTAAAATTAGCTGGTATATTAATGGCTTATGAATCATCTGTATTACTAGATACAAAAACTAGCGAAGTAGAAACACCTCTTGGAGCTAAGTGGTCTAGTGAAAAAATAGATGATGAGGCAATAGTCATAATATCTATTCTTAGAGCATCTCTACCATTTGTAGATGGTATACTTACACTCTATCCTAGAGCAAGTGTGGGATTTATCTCTGCTATGCGTGTAGAAGACTCTATGCGTAGATATAATAACCGGCTGGTATTCGAAGTAGAATCCCACTATGAGAAAATACCTCGTATCGAGAAACGTACAGTGTTAGTAGCTGATCCTATGCTTGCAACAGGAAGTACAATGGATTTAGCTCTAAATACTATAAAGAAGAAGAATCCTCGCAAGATAGTAGTAATAACTCTTATAGCATCTAGACTAGGAATAGAGTTTTTATCATCAAGGCATACTGATACATACATCGTAGTAGCAAGTATCGATCCTAAGCTTAACGATAAAGGCTTCATAGTACCTGGTTTAGGTGATGCCGGCGATAGATCTTTTGGATAACTACTTAGTAGTTGTACGCCAGCTGAGTATCCTTCTTTGATACTCTTTTACTCTCTCTTCTACTACTCCTCTCTTCTTCAGCCACTTTCCATAGAGATAAAGAGCATAGATAGCTCTAGCAGCTCTAGCCTCAGAAGGATAGATAGTAATGCCAGCTAGATCTCTAAGCTCTAGAGCTAATTTCCATGCTCTACGTCCACCAGTAACAGATACTACTATTGGAACAGGATATTCTACGTGTATCTCCCGGATAGTATCTGCTAAGATTTTAGGAGCATCTTCTGTTATTGTTGGTATATTAAAATATGGTATAAGTATAATTCCATCAACTTCTCCACTCTCAGCTACGATTCTTAGACTCTCTGCTAGTTGCTCAACACTACCTGAACCTGTAATATCTACTGGATTTCTAGTACTAGCGATTGGTAGAAGTATTCTTCTAAGTCTAGATTGAATATTGATACTTAATTCTGGTACTTCTAGCCCAAGTTCTAGGAGAGCATCTGTAGCCATTACACCACTACCTCCACCAACAGTAATTATACCTACTCTTCTTCCCAGCATTGGTGGCTGAAATGCTAGTGCTGTTACATATTCAAATAATTCATCAGGGCCGACTGCTTGAATAACACCTGTTTGTTTGAAAACTGCATCATAAACAGCATAGCTTCCAGCTAAACTACCAGTATGACTTGCAGCTGCTCTAGCTCCAGCAGTTGTACGTCCTGCTTTTAAGACAACTACTGGTTTAAGAGGAGTAGTTTCCTCAAGCTCTCTCCTAAAACTAGCTCCATCAGATACACCCTCGATATAGAGCGCTATACTCCATGTCCACTTATCCTTCCTCAGAAATGCAAGAAGATCTGACTCGTCTACGTCTACCTTATTACCAACACTTACAAATCTGCTTATCCCAATACCATTTGCTTCAGCCCAATCGAGCAGAGCAGCTCCTAGAGCTCCACTCTGACTTATAAAAGCAATATGTCCACTCTCTGGTAGTCCCTGTCTATCTGGATCAAGGAATGTAGCATTAAGGTTACTCGGCGGGGAGTATACACCTATACAGTTAGGTCCTATAATCCTCACACCATAAGTTCTAGCTATTTTGAGAACTTTTTTCTCTAGTTCTGCGCCATGTTTTCCTACTTCTCTAAATCCAGCACTAAAAATAATAGCAGCTTTTACTCCTCTCTTCCCAATTTCTTCTATAACTCTCGGAACAACAGGTGCAGGTACTGATACTATTGCTAAATCTACTGGATCTGGAACTTCTAGGATGTTGGGATAAACTGGTAATCCAAGTATCTCTTTTGCTCTCGGATTAACAGGGTAGATATAACCTTTGTACATCCTCTTTAAGTTACTAGTAACAACATAACCTATTTTCCCAGGCGTACTAGAAGCTCCAATAATAGCTATTCCTTTCGGGAAGAAGAATCTCTCTACACCTTCGCCGGGTTTAAACTTAGCACTCACAAGAAACCCCTTGGTAATTGTTTATCCTAAGTATAAATATTGCTAGTGCTCTATAACCTATGAAAACATATCAATATAAATTAGAGGTGTAAGCATAAAACTGTAGATAGAGTACTA
>JALTYD010000090.1 GCA_027046525.1 Pyrodictiaceae archaeon | reverse complement strand
CTCCATCTCCATCGCCAACACCATCACCAACAACTACACCAACAGAAACAACACCAACAACAAAGACAACACCAACTATAGAGGTGCCTAGTATAGAAGTCACTCTCTATACTCCGGAGGAGATAGAAGTCACTACATCACCATATACTAAACCAGCTGTAGGATTAACTAGCAATATAGTAATAATACTAGTTGTTGCTGCTATAGCAGTGTTCTCACTATTAGTATTTACTAGGAAACGTTAATCTTTGGTTTTTTGCCTTGGTACTTCTTGCCATAACTTTCAAGAAGCTTGTTAGAAATGATTTTAGAATCTTAAGAATTATAGAAAGATTTTTGTCTAGATACGAATATGTCCCAGTTGAGATAATAGAACGTTATGCTAGAATACCCTCAAAACATGTAGCTCTTATTCTTAGGAAGCTGAACAGACTTGGTTTAGTAGAGAGAAAGATAGGGGACTATACAGGTTATAGATTAACTTTCATGGGATTAGATATACTTGCACTCAAAGCTCTTGTAGATAGAGGCGTACTCAGCGCTCTTGGGGATAAACTAGGTGTAGGTAAAGAAAGTGATGTATACGTAGGAATTACCCCCTCTGGGGAAAAAGTCATAGTGAAACTCCATAAGCTTGGTAGAACTAGTTTTAGAGGTGTTACAAGAGTTAGAGCTTTTGCAACAACAAAACCTTTTTCATCCTGGCTAATGCTAGCAAAGATTTCTGGACAAAGAGAATATAGAGTGTTAGAAGAGCTCTATAGAGTGCACGCTAATGTGCCAGCTCCTATTAGTTATAGTAGACATGCAGTTGTAGCAAAGTTCATCGAAGGTATAGAACTCTACAGATACAAATCACCCATAGATCCAGATAATATTCTCTCTCAGATAGTAGAGACTATACGTAAAGCTTATCTTGATGTAGGAGTAGTGCATGGAGATTTGAGTGAATATAATGTCATGGTTTCTCTCGAGAATGAACGAGAGAAACCCTACATAATAGACTGGCCTCAGTATGTTGAAAAAGACCATCCCTCAGCAGAGTACCTACTTAGAAGGGATATAGAGTATATAGCTAGATTCTTCGAGAAGAAATATAGAGTTATTGTTAGTTTAGATAAACTTCTAAAATTTGTTAAAGGTGAAATATAGGATTACCATTAATATGTTTCGATATATATATTCTCTAGAATATAGTAATTCAGTATTATTAGTAATAAGATTTATAGGTTAGAATCTGTATACATCTTAGAGAAATAGAGCTAAAAAGGTCTGTATTCGATTCTATATATTGGGTGATAGTTAATGTCTAAAACAAAGAGTAGTTCCAAAACTAGCTATGAAGAACCTATAAGGGAAGGAATAGTAGAGAAAGATGGTGTACTCATAGTTTCAGGAGATGAGTATATTTATAGAGTGTGTAGTGCTCTTGCAAGTCTTACTAGAATAAAAGTACTTATTGATCTTTTGAAAAAAGAGGCAGACATAGGAGAAATTGCTGAAATGATTAACCAAAGTAAAGCTAATGCTTCTACTCAAGTAAGAAGATTAGAAGAAGTAGGACTAGTTAGATCAGAATATAAGCCTGGTGTGAGAGGAGTTAGGAAAGTAGTAAAAACAACAGTTAGAGAGATTCGTATTATCTTAGCTCCCCCAGGCAGTGAAGAGTAGATTAATAATACTAAGCTAGATGCCTTATTATTGCTTAGTTCTACATTTAGTTAATTTTACTCTTTTTAGAGCTTCTATGAATTGTTTTGATGCAGTTTCTCCATAAGCTACTAGTTGTATCAATTCTATAGGTTGTTCATCTTTTTGTTTACTTATATAGTCTTCTAGTGCTTCTATCATTGCCTCTATACTATCCTGTATCGATAAACCGCCTACACCAGCGCCCATAGCTGGAAATGCAATACATTTTATTTTCTCTCTACCAGCTTGGTCTAGAGCAGCATATGTAGCTCGTTTTACTTTTTCTTTAGTAGTTCTCATAGCTGGGCGCTCCATTGTAGGTGCATGTATTATATATTTTATCTGTGGGTGAAGATTTCCTGATGATGTTATTATTGCACGTCCAACAGGGACAGGAGCTCTTTTTCTAGCTTCTTTTTCAACTACTTCTCCAGCTTTTCTCCTGATGGCACCAGCGACTCCCCCGCCCATCATCATTAGACTATTAGCTGGGTTCACTATTGCATCACATACGAGCTCAGTAATATCGCCTTTCAATATCCTCAGTGTTATACCCTTCTCACACTCTAGTTTTAGCATTTCTTCGCCCAATGTTTAGCACCACTAAATGTTATATGATGAACCTATTGTAAAATTCTACCGGTGCTACTGAGTTTTGTATACGAATAGATAGTATAGTACTGGTCCTAAAAGCATATACACTATGAGTATATACTGTATAGCTAGAGCTAATTTTACTACAATGCTATGAGAATAAGGTATAATTGCTATTGATAGGACTAATAAGAGTCTAAGTGGTGTTAATGGGCTGGGTTGTTTACTTGTTCTCTTTCTTCTGAAGTACTTTATTGGCAAGATTGTTAGCATTAGTGATGTAAAAAGTACTACAGGGTGTATGATCTGGTTAGCAAGAATGCTAGTTATAATTAATCCTGCATGGAAGAATAATGGTAACCCGTAGAAGTATTCAAGGGATGCTACAACTCTATATATAAGTCTATAGTATGCAAATGGTATAAGTACAGACGCGTATAAGGTGACATAGATTAAATACTCATTATTATTTTCTGTTGTAGTTAGCCATGAAGCATAGATAACTATTGGAGCAACAACTTGGCTTAATCGATCTAACGCTCTATCTAGCATTAAACCTTTTTTGTTAGACTCGCCTAACTTTCTAGCGATCCATCCATCAAGAATATCAGCAATATATGAGAATAGTAGGAATCTTATTGCTTCATAGATATAGTTGTGTATAGCTAATATGATAGAGATAGATGATAGACCAGCTCCTATGAGCGAAACTATATCTGATTTTCTCAAAGATTGTTCTTACCTCTATATAGGCAGAGTGTGTCTAAGTTTTCTTCTCTTTTTCTTTCTCCTTTTCTTTACTATGTCTATTTTCCATAATAGATCTAATGCGTTCTACGCGTTCTAATATTTCGAGCCATTTTATTATATCAGGTAAGCCAACACCTTCGCTGAGATACTTATTTATTTGATTTGCTGCAAGTTTCTCAAGCTTATCGAGAACACTTTCTACTGTAACTCTTGATACTTCTGCTTCATTTTTAACTATATAGACCTTGCCGTGAGTTGAACATACAACTTCTCCGCTCCGTAGCTTAAATAATGGTAAGCCGCAAACAGGACATCTTTCTGCGAGAAGTGTAGCTCCAGCTCTTAGTAGATCAGCCATTTTCTTAACTGTATATGGATCCCTACTAGCCAATGTATAGCCCCTCTTACTAATAGTCTTAAAATTGGTCTAAAACTTCTAGTATTCCAAAATGGCTAAAACAGAAGGAGGGGGTAGTAATGTCGTTGTTCGATAATGAGGCTAAGATTAAACAAGCAACTATTATGCTTATGAGGATAATAAATGATACTGCTGTACCACGTAATATTAGGAGAGCAGCTACAGAAGCTATAAAACAGCTCAGAGACGAGACACTTAGCCCTGGTGTGAGAGCAGCTAACGCTATTAGTATACTTGATGAAATAAGTCAAGACCCGAATATGCCCGTTTATGCTAGGACAATTATATGGAATGTAATAACTATACTAGAGACAGTTAAGGACTAGATAGATTATGTGTTCTCAGCTTTGGACAAATTGTTCTCGATTTTAAACCAAACATTTAGGATCAAGACATTATTTGTATTGTTCTTAGAAACATTAAATCTGTAGAAAATACACTAAT
>JALTYD010000089.1 GCA_027046525.1 Pyrodictiaceae archaeon | reverse complement strand
GATATATACTATATTTGGCTAAATAATTGTTTGAAAGAAACTATTTAGTGTCCGGTTTTCCTATTATTGACCTGGATAAAGTATTTTCTAAGTATGGGGTGAATTATTAGTGAGCGAGAATAAGGTTAGTAGAAGAGATCTCTTAAAAGGTCTCATTGGAGGAGTAGTTGCTGGTGCTGTTATAGGTTTTGCAGCTAATGAAGTTATTAGGAGAAGATATGTAGGTCCGAGTCCTAAACCTCAACCTACAGCTACTATTCCATCTGAGCCTATTAAGTTGGGTATTCAAGCATATCTGAGCGGTGGTGGTGCTATATGGGGTGTTCCTACACAGCAGGGAGCTGTACTAGCTGTAGAAGAGATAAATGCTGCTGGAGGTATTCTTGGTAGAAAGATAGAGTATGTTACTAGGCCTGAATCTAAGCCAGAAGAAACTGTAAGAGAGTTTAGAGCTCTAGCACTAGAAGATAAGATAGACTTTTATGTAGGTCTTATCTCGTCTTCCAATACTCCAGCAGTTGCTCCTGTTGCTGAAGAACTAGGAATACTAAGTATATTTGTTGATGGATGTACAGATTTTCTCTTCGAGAAAGTTGTACCAGATCCAAAATTCTCGTTTAGAGTCACTAATATACAGTCGGTAGATGGAACATCAGCTGCTATTGGTGCAATAAAACTCCTAGGGCTGATGGAGAAAGATCGTGTAAAAATAGCTCATATACATCCTGACTACTCTTATGGCAGAAATGCATATGCACATACACAGATAGTATTTGAGAAAGTACTTGGTAAAGATCGTGTCGAAATAGTATACGAAGCATTTCCAGGACTATTCCAGGTTACAGATTTTACACCATATATTACAGAGATACTAGCAAGTGGTGCAGATGTTGTAGTTACATCACTCTGGGGTGCTGATCTAATAAACTTCTACAAACAAGCAATGGGCTATGGACTTTTCGATAAGATGAAAGTAGTAAGTACAATCGCTCATGCTGCAAGTCCGCATGAAGCTGTTAAAGACTACCCAGATGGACATATAGCTGGTGTGCATGGAAACTATTTCTTCCTCTATCCAGACCATGATAAGTATCCGATAAACAAATCATTTGTAGAGAACTACTACAGGAGGTGGGGCACCTATCCTGATAGTCCTGCTGAAGGTGCATATGTTGCAGTCTATCTATACAAAGAAGCTGTTGAAAGAGCCTATAATGTTGTAGGTAGATGGCCAGAAGTAGACGATATAATAAAAGCAATGGAAGGAATCACTGTATATGGTCCTGCAGGCCCTCTCCATATCAGAGCTAATAAGCCTAATAAACACCAAGGATACAAGGATGCTATCGTAGGTCTTAGTAAGTTTGATCCAAACTATGGATTTAGTATCCTAGCAGATCCAGTAGTTATACCTATTTCGAGAATAGTTGTCCCAGAAGGTTGGACGGGTACGCCTCATCCAAAAGCTGGTACACTAGCAGCATCATGGATAGAACAGACCTGGAAAGAAGGTATGCTTCCAGTCTAGCAGGATTTTTTCTTTCTCTCTATCGTAACTACTACTCTTATAGCTATTTATCTAGGTACTACTACGGGGGATGCTAAGAGTGTTGTGGGGGTCGCTATATGGTAGGATTTGAAGAAGTATTAGTCAGACTGTACAATGTAGCTTTTGGTACTTCGATACTCTTCCTGATAGCTGTTGGTTTGAATATGATATATGGTGTTATGAAGGTTATGAATTTAGCTCATACTGCTCTTTTTGCACTCGGTAGCTATATTGTAGCTGGCACAGTGATGAAGATAGTAGTAGATGCTTTCGGGCTATCACCAGTATACTTATTAGTGATACCACCAGTAGTTGCAGGTTTGACTGCTCTAGTTGCTTCTGCTTCAATATTTCCACTCCTAGATTTTGCACGAGGAAAAGGAGAAGAAGTCCAGCTACTCTTAACTTTTGGTCTTCTACTAATATTCGAAGATATTTTTAGACTAGTATGGGGAGCTAATCCTCTCCGTGCTTCAGAGCCCTACGAAGCTCTTGGCTCAGTAAGTATAGGTGAGTATACACTACCACTATATAATGTCTATCTAATAGTAATAACTCTCGTCCTAGTGCTAGTATTGTGGTTATTACTTTTCAAGACTAGAATAGGTACTTTGATTAGAGCTGCTTCTATGGACCTAGAAATGACAAGAGCTCTTGGAGCAAATGCTACTGCTGTACTACTGATGGTTATTTTCCTCTCAGGATTCCTAGCTGGTCTTGGTGGAGGACTATATGTACCAGCTGGTAGTGCAATGCTAGGAATGTCAATAGAGTATCTAGTTCTAGCTTTTGTAGTAATAGTGATTGGAGGACTGGGTAGTTTTGTAGGAGCACTTATAGGGTCACTCATAGTTAGTATCCTTAGGAATATTGCATTAATTCTTTTCCCAGAAATAGAGCTTGCTCTGATATACTTAGTTGCTATATCTGTACTTCTCGTAAAACCTGAAGGACTAATGGGTGGTAAACGATGGTAGCTAGGATAGAGAGAGGGTTAGGAGATAGTCTAAATTCACTACTAGCACTAATAGCTATTCTCGCAGTAGCATATCCAGTAGCTTACTCATTATCTCCTACTGTAGGCATAGCTTTTGGATATGCTGCGACGTGGGCTATCGCAGCATTAGGCTTCAACATACTCTTCGGCTATACAGGTCTCCTAAGTTTTGGTCATGCGCTATTCTTAGGTGTTGGTGCATATGCTGCTGGATTTATGTATAAGTATGTAGGTATAGCATCACTCGAAGTTATGCTCGTTACTGGTATTCTAGCTTCATTACTAGTAGCAATAGCTATAGGCCCAGTAGTTGTCAGGTATACTAGGATATTCTTTGCTATACTTATGCTCGCAATAGCGCAGGTTTTCTGGAGTCTCTACTACAAGTTTTATTGGATAACAGGTGGTACAGATGGAATAAAACTTCCGAGACCGAGTCTCTTAGGTCTACATCTAGAGGGACTAGATTTTACAACATATCATCATATCTACTACTATTTCGTACTGAGTATATTAGCAGTACTAGCCTATTTAATGTGGAGAATAGTAAACTCTCCATTTGGACTTGCTCTAAGAGTTGTCCGGGATAACGAGGAACGTGCTAGATTTATAGGAATTAGTGTTACTAGGATGAGATTATATGCTTTTCTTATCTCAGCAGCATATGCAAGTATAACAGGTGTATTAACAGCTATCCATGGAAGACTAGTAACTCCAGATATAGCATATTGGCTTACATCGGGTAAGCTAGTATTTCTAACACTACTAGGAGGTACACGTGTATTCATCGGGCCTATAATAGGCTCTTATGCTTATCACTTGATTGAGACAGTTGCTATGAAGTTTGTCTACTGGCAGCTAGTTATGGGTGCACTAATAGTAGTTATTGTCATACTATTACCAGGTGGTATTATGCAGCTAGTTACAAAGTCTGCAGAGATTCTATCTAGAGAATACAAGATAAGTATCAAAGCTAGTAGAAGGAGGTGATATAGCATGGCTATCCTACGAGTCGTAGATGTTAAGAAGTATTTTGGAGGAGTGAAAGCACTAGATGGTGTATCATTTACGATAGAGAGTGGAGAGATAGTCGCTATCGTAGGACCGAATGGTGCTGGAAAAACTACGCTCATCAATACTATAAGTGGCTATATAGTGCCTGATCATGGACAGATAATCTTTATTGGAGAAGATGTAACAAGACAGTCTCCAATAGAGAGAATACGTAGAGGTATAGCTAGGAGTTTCCAGTTTGCGAATATATTCGATAATCTTACAGTCTATGAGAATATACTTGCAGCAATAGTGTCTAGGAAGAAGTACACAAAAGAAGTATTAAAGATCATAGATACTTT
>JALTYD010000088.1:3614-3905 GCA_027046525.1 Pyrodictiaceae archaeon | reverse complement strand
ATATTCTTATTATTTTCTAAGAGAATATGAGCTCTTAGAGATAATAGCTAAACCCTACTATACTAGAGTTAAACTCCCTGAGTATCAAGATCCTACGTGGAGAGGAGATCTAGAACAATACTACGAAGAAATAACATGCTAGCTTATAAGTACTCTGTGATAACTCGATAGAGCTGATGGCTAAATACTTGTATTAGTAACATGTTATCTAGGTTTTCTATTTTTCTTTACGTTCTTCATCAATAATTCTTGCAAGTTCATATGGATCTATTTTATTTCTCAGCTTGTCTC
>JALTYD010000088.1:0-3604 GCA_027046525.1 Pyrodictiaceae archaeon | reverse complement strand
ATCTTCTCTAGTTCTATTTTCTCGACTTCTTCTAATAGACTTCTTCTAACAATTTCGGCGATATTTACTCTATATTTCTCTAGTTTTTTCTTTGAGCCACTTAGGTATTCTGACGCTAATTACAGTGCTCATTTCTATCAAGTATACAGACTGTACACAGGTATTATATGTAATTTACTTTCTCCCAGAGCGGTGTGTAATTAGTTAGGTGAGTGAATTGATGATCTACTAGTGAGTATTCCAAGGGCAGATAGATTTATCGAAGCTAGTTTTTATAAGATGTAGAGACTGTGTATGCATTGAGGGAGTATAGAGTGTGATTATTGATTTTCATCTCCATATCCCTGAGAAATGGGTTAGAGATGGTATTTCTCCTAGAGTTGTTGTAGAGAGACTTATTTCGTTTATGGATTCTTCAGGTATAGATATTGGAGTTATTCTCCCTATTGCACCATATATTTCAAATGATTATGTCTATAGAGTTGTATCTTATGAGCCTAGGAGATTTATAGGTTTTGCATCAGTTGTTCCTAATCCTGTAGATATTGCTGTAAGAGAATTGAGAAGAGCTATTGAAGATCTAGGTCTGAAGGGGTTGAAGCTCCATCCAGGAGTACAAGGATTTTGTATATTTCATCCTCATGTTGTTAAAGTAGTTAATACTGCTGGTGAGCTAGGTGTTCCAGTAGTAGTTCATGCTATGAAGGGGGATTTCTCATCACTATATTTTAGGTCAGTTGAAGAGCATATTCTATCTACTTCTTCCTATAGTAGGATTGAAGATTATGATCTATTACCAGTACTAGCACCTGAGACTAAGATTATTTATGCGCATATGGGTGGTCTCTTTGGTTTTCGAGAATTTATGGCTATAGCAGCAGGTCATCCTAATGTTTATCTCGATACATCCTATAGTCTAGCTACGATAGCCTGGGAGATAGGTGTTGAGAAATTAGCAGTCTATATTAGACATCTAGGAGTAGATAAATTTGTATTCGGTAGTGATCACGTCGTAGGATTGACACCAGATTGGTTATCTGCTAAGAAGCAGATAGAGATAGTTAGAAGTTTGCCTGGATTGAGTAGTAGAGAGAAAGAACTAGTACTATCAGGGAATGCTAAAAAGCTATTAAGACTATAGCTATCAGAGATATTCTGGTCTATAGCTCCTCTACTTCTCTACTAGACTTCTTAGATCTATAGAACTTGTCAACTATTTAACTACTAGTTATAAATCTCGGGGATGTGCAAAAATCCATGTTCTAGCTCTGATGATCTTATAGCCTAACTTAGTATAGACTTTGATAGCTGGCTCATTATCTACTTCTACGTGGAGGCCTGCAGAAGCTCCTGAAGATACTGCTTCTCTTGTTAGTGCTGAAGATACTGCTTTAGCATAGCCTTTCTTTCTGTATTCTTTTCTCGTAAATACTCCACCGATTATGTGGATTACTGGGAGTGTTATATATCGTGCAGCAATAGAGACTAGAGTATCATTGATGATTACACCATAGTGAGTATATTCTTTGAGGATTTCTCTAGCTTCATCTATACTTATCTCTACTCCTCTCAGTAGTTCTAGTTCTCGGTATAGAGATGCATGTTCTCTACCTAGTTTTATAGCTAGTTTCTCGAGAGGACTAGGTTTGAAATCTTCTCGGCTACAGATCATATCGTAGAATTTCTCGACGTAGAGTCTTCTGAAGCCTAGATTTCTAAAATGTCTAACTACTACTTCTACGTCATTATGAGTAGCATTGTATAGTTGTATATCTACTCTTTTATCTGGAGGAATATTGATCTCTGATACAAGATTATTACTAGGATTCCATATGTGGACTTCGTAGATATCTTGGATAGTAAATTTGCCGCTGTATCGTATGAGTGCATAGGATTCAATATTATTGTTGCTAGTGACTAGTAGTAGCTCAGTTCTATAGGGTTCATATGTGAGATAGTATGTAGCATAACAATGTGCTGATAGCAGGTCTTCTCTACAGAGTCTTCCTAGTAGATTTATTAGCTGTTGTTGTAGATTTGGCTCTAGGTCTTTTAGCTTAATTAGTGTCTCCATAAGCTACTCCCTCTAGTTTATCCTAGTATTGTATAGAGTATTCTACTACTCTGGTTATTCTACTAGAGTTGTTAGAGGTTTATTTCCTAGAGAGTACAAGCTGCCAGAGATAGTAGACTGTACTATCTACTCAGGTTGTATTCTAGGTTGTTGTCTTAGAGCCTCTATATAGAGGCTACTGTGATAGTGTTTTTTGTACTGCTTGGTATGTATCTACTATACCGTATCCGTAGAGTTCATCGTATCCTGTTGCTCCAGCATCTCTAGCTGTAACATGTAGTAGTCCTCTTAGTGTTTCTGTTGATGTATCATTTTCTGTTCCTGGTGGTAGGAGTGGGAGATTATTAGCTAGTCTAGCAGCTTGTATGAGAGCAGCTGTTGCTGATACATGAGGTGTAGCCATACTAGTACCGCTCAGAGTTTCATAGCTATCTCTTGGATATGTACTTAAGATATCTACACCTGGTGCTACTATTTCTGGATTTCTATTACTCCAGCTTGGTACATCTCCATTAGAGTCTATTGCTCCTACAGCTATTACTTCTGGATATGCTGCAGGATATATAGGTGTAGAAGCCCCTTCATTTCCTGCAGCAGCTACTATCACTATCCCTAGACTGTAGGCTGCTTTTATAGCTTCGTGTAGTTCTGGAGGTGGACTACTACCACCTAGACTCAAACTAATTACTTCTGGTGCATCATCATCTGGGTCGCCAACTACTACACCATCGCCGTCAGAGTCTATTACTCTATCAGGTCCTTTTACTGCTAGATCAATAGCTATTATTAAGTCGCTCCACGACCCATATCCTCCATTTCCGAGAGCTTTAATAGCGTATATTTCGAGGACTGGGCCTACTCCAACTACTCCTATAGTGTTGTTGAGAGCTGCTATTGTCCCTGTTACATGTGTTCCATGTCCATTTTTGTCATCAAATCTACTACTTATTCTTCCATTCTGTACAGCTATACCCCAGACGATATTAGCGTATAGATCTTCGTGGTCGGCATCAACACCAGTATCGATTACTGCAACTTCTATCTCAGAATCTCCATCTCCGTTTAAGTCGACAAAACCAGTAGTTATCGACCATGTTTTTTCTGCATCAATATAGTCGACGCCCCATGGTAGTACTTGTTCTTCTGTAGCTCTTTTATCTCTACCTGGGGGATTAATTGGTGGAGCACTAATACTAGGTCTAGCTGTATATACTAGTCCATCACTAGATACACGTAGTACTCCAGGGAGAGCTGATAGAGTATGTATAGTACTAGTAGGAGCTCTAATTATCGCTATAGGGGCTAGCTCAGCTATGTAGACAATTTTGCAGCCAGTATTCTCTACTAGTCTTGTATTAAACTTGGCACGATCTATTCTAACTATTAATGTCTCTAGTTTCTCGGAGCTAGCTAGACTAGTTGCTAGAAATACTGAAGAAGTAGACAGTAGGAGAGTAGAGACAATAAGTATTACTCCTATAGTAGCTGTATAGTTCCTCTTAGATAGACTGAGTACTACCATAGTAACAC
>JALTYD010000087.1 GCA_027046525.1 Pyrodictiaceae archaeon | reverse complement strand
GATAAAACCTAAGCTAGCTAGACTTGATTCTTTTCTCCGAAAGAGAACTGAATAGATGTTCTATCTCTCTAACTGCCTTCTGAAAAGATTCTACTTCCTTCTCTAGCATATCTCTAGGTGGCCATTCTCTATATCCTCTCCTATAACACTGCAAACATATTCTAACAACAGGTGTTATCTGTCTAGAACATATCTCGCAGATAAGTCTAGAACAAATACTACACTCTGTAATAGCTAGTCTTTCTCTACACAACGAGCATAGAGATACACTACATATACTACATAACCCACTACCAGTGTAGTGTTGGCTACAGATACTTCTACCACACAATCTACATGTAGTAATAGATTTTTTCTCTAGACATACTTCGCATAGTTTCTCCATCTACTCTTCCTCTTCTTCTCTTCCACGTGGCTTCGTTATTTTTTCTAATACAGAGGTAATAAGTCTAGTAGCCTTCTCAATCTCTCTTTTAGATGTTGAATAGATCTTTGCAAGATAATGTTCATCATCAATAGCTTCTATGAGGACTAAAACATTACTGTTATGTCTGAATACTCTAGTAATAAACTTGCTAATTTGTGTAGCAGGTACTCTTACTTCTTGTTTGTATCTATATTTTTTCACACTTGGCTTCTTGACATTCTCGGCTACTATACTATACATAGATGATCTTTTTCTCCGAGAAGATCCTCTCTTCCTACTAGTACTCTCGATCTTGTGTAGACCTTTTACTTCTAGCCAACTATCTCCGTGTTGTAGAACTATCCTCAAGATACCCCCATCACTATATTTGTATTATAAGAGTTAAGAAGCTATCTAACGTTTCTACTTAAAACTTTCATAAATGAGATAAATACAGTATTAATGCCAGCCTACAGCTATAGTTGTTTTATACATCTATAACAATATTAGACTATTAGAAGCTGTGTTAGCTCCTCGGGGATCTAGCTTGGACAGACCAAAAATAATACTCCTCTGTCTACTAACAATACTACCCATATTATCTCCCTGGATCCCTAGTAATGCTTACATTACTTCAGCAACTAAATACAACGAATATGACAAAATAATCTTAGAGAGTATAGCGAGCGAGACGGGATGGGCTCGTTTCTATGCAAAACTACCACCTAGTAACTACACTATTGCATCAATATACAACATAGATACTCAAAAACTTAGATTACTAAGACCAGTCGCACTAACATTCTATCCTGACCCCGAATTATGGGAAAGATTCTCGAAAACACCCATAATAGTCTCTACAGCTAATAACAATTATGTGAAAATAGTTGAAGCACCCGATAATAGTGTAGAATTATATGCTGAAATCCCCGCTAAACCTGGTACAAAAGTAGTCATTGAACTTCAAAAAATAGAAGCACCTCAATACACTCCATCAACCAGCAGTATAGATATAGCTATAATAGCTCCTAGCAGAAAAGGCATAAATAGTCTCGTAGATAAAATTGCATCAATTCATAGAAGAGAAGGATACGCTGTAGGAATATACTATACTGACTACATCTACAGAAACTACCCTGAAGCTGAAAAACCACAAGACATAATAGAACCCGGAGAAAAAGGTGCACCTAAATACAACATATCACTAGCACTAAAGATTATCTCTCTAATAAGAGAACTAGAAAAGAAGGGCCTAAAATACGTAATACTAGTAGGAAAAGCATCAGATACTCCTCCTCTCTACTACCGTAGTCCCTTCCTCTCAGAGATTGTTTCTCCAATGGAGGGAATAGTTCCAACCGACTACTACTATGGAGATATAGACTATGATAATAGCGTAGAGATATCATACGGAAGAATACCATTCAGCGACTACTATAATTTATCGAGATACGTAGAATCTATAGAAAAATGGTACAAGGGAGGAGAATGGATAAATAAAGCATTTATTGCAGCTGGTGCACCATTTGCTACAACATTCTTTATAGGCGAAGAGATGAGCTACTACGTCTACAATAGACTTAGCATGATGAACATATCTATAACAAAATTATTCCTCAGCGAAGGTAGTTACATTAATACACGCTTTACACCATTCATAGGAGGATACGGCCTCTACTACATAGTAGCACATGGAAGCGGTAGTTCTCTCGTAGACTACGTGCCTGGAGGCCTCTGGAGCTATGAATTCGAAGAAAAACTCCACTCAAGCGAAATATACCAAGTAGATACACCAGGCCTCTACCTCCTACCTGCATGCCGAGATGGCTACTGGGATACAGACCTAATGGAGCCACCTTTCAAGCCTCCCAGCTTGTCGCAAGCATTACTAGGTCGAGGAGCAGCTATAGGATATATAGGTTTTGCAAGAATCACCATAGAGATAATCGATGATACCAACTTTATAAATAGTAGACTAAGCCTAGGAGTAGCTGGTGCTGACTATCTACTACAAATGTTCATAGATAATCTAGAAAATTCAGAAACACTAGGTGAAGCGTGGCGTAGAGCACTTAATTCTTATCTAGCAAGTAGAGCTTCTCTCTACAGAGCTTATCTCTCCATAGGCGAGGAAAACATAGCTCAGATGATAACGAGAGAAGCAGTATTCCTAGGAGATCCTGCTCTAGCTAATAAATGGATGCTACAAACTAAGCCACAGCAACCACAACCCCCTGGAATAATGCCTGTAGCTGATAAGAGAGTAGAAATCAATGCTGATATACTAAACCCCCAGCTCCAGAAATACACATATGGAAATATCTACGCAGTAAATCCAGGAGCAGACGAGAAAGTAGAATTCATAATCCATAGAGCCTGCCCCCAGAACATAAAAGTCTATAGTATCTATAGAGCATTAACAAACTTCTTAATAGGCATGGAAGAATTAAACTACTCTATAGATAGACTAAATGAAACCTGCAGAATACTAGTAGAAATAAAACCTGGACTACCGAGTCTAACTAGACTAACACTCTATACAAACAATACAATACATACATTCTATCTACTCATAGTTGGAGCTTATATCAAAAACAATACACTTGTAGTAATTGGCGCAGACGCTCTTAGACTCTGGGGTGATGAACCAGTTTTTCTATCTCTTGATAACACAACACTAATAATCCCAGGAGGATCACTCTCGCTAGTTAAGAAACTAGGAAATAACAACATCTCTAGATTCAATATAACACCCCTCTATAGATACGAACTTATTCTTGGCGGAAAAGAACTAGTAAAAGAATACAATAAGCTTCTAGAACTATTCAATATATCTATCAACAAGAGTATAGTAAAACTAGAACACACACCTCTAGAAACACAGACTCAAGAACAGACACAAGACAAACTACAGACAAACTACCCTACTCCAGTAGGAGAAACTAGCCGAAGAGAAACAATAGGCAATAATGTAGGTACAGAGCCTATAAAACCAAGCAGTATAGAACCAACTAGCAACAATAATGAGTATAGCTACGAAGACAATAATAGTAGAACTCTTATAAGTATACTAATAGCAGTATCTCTTGCGATAGTAATCTCTATAGCTATCAAGATCTACGCTAAGAGAGTATCCTAGTTTTTATGCCTCTGGTACACAGAAACCTCTCGGAGATATAAAAGTGCTAAGAGAACTAAGTAGTAGAATCCGCTTAGTAGCTCTAGACATAGATGGAACTATTACTGTAGATAGGAGAGCAGGAGAATTTGAGTTAGAGCTAGATGTAGTTAAAGCAATAAGAGAGCTAGAGAGATCTGGCATAAAAGTATCTTTTGTAACAGGAAATTCTGTACCAGTTGTTGCTGGACTAGCCCGCTACATAGGAGCTAGCGGCCCTCAAATAGCAGAAAATGGATGCATAGTATTCTATAGGGGTAAAATATACAGAGTATGTAAATACACTACACGTACAACAACGGAATTGCTACTGAGAGAGTTTTCAAACTATTTACATCCCAGCTGGC
>JALTYD010000086.1:2746-3948 GCA_027046525.1 Pyrodictiaceae archaeon | reverse complement strand
GTATATAGAACACCCTTACCCCACAGTTCTCTAGCATCATGGAATTTTACTTCTCCATTAATTATACTTATCCATGTAGGTTCTTCGCTAATACTTTCTAGTACTATTCCATCGTATCCAGAGAAGCGTAGCCAGGGGCCAAACTGCCCGCCAGAATTAGTATCACCGAGTACTCCTGTTAATGGACTCTTAGCTACTACGTGGTATCTACCGCTCTCGATAGCAGCTGTACCAGTCAACGGGCCTGTCAATATATACACTTTGTTCTCTGGTCCATAAGGATCTGCTCCTTTAGGTATCTCTCTAAGAGATAAGTAGGTGCCTAGACCCCTTCCTCCAAGCCATTTCCGGAGAGTCTTTCCGTCAATTTTTTCTACTCGAGTTTTTTGTGTCCATAGATTTATTCTAAGAATGAGGAATTCCACTGTTTCACCAAATCTAAATTATAAGATAAGTGTATTTATGTATATACTTGCATAAACTTATTGTTTGCCGATGATATTTTATTCTGCGACAATCCTTTCTAAGACTTTTTTTGCTCTCAAGAGTAGGCCTGGATTGTAATTATATTGTATTGTTTCATAATAGTCTACTATATCATTCTTATCTAGACCTGTAATATAGGTAGCCAGCTCTACATCGCTAGAGCTAGGACTGGGTGGTGGATCAGTACTTAGTTTAGAATCACAGATGCTGTTGTTTTTTGTAGCAGTAACTGCATAGACTGGGGATATACCTAGTACTTTGCTTACTAGTGATCCTATATCAGCTACTATATTCAGTTTATATTTTCTAGCTCTTAGAGCTTCATCGGCGAGTATAAGTGCACATGGAGCTTGAGATAGTAGTTGGAATAAAGATGTCTCATGCGAGTATATATATTCTACATTAAGTTTGTTAAGAGAAAGTACATGTTTTAGGTAATATATACTTGTACGGGTTTCTGCTGTTACTGCTATTTTTTTACATTTATCTATGTCGGTATACTTAGTAGAGACTACTATAACGCTCTTTGTCTCGCCAATAGAGTAGATCATCGGTCCAGGGCATATCTTTAGATTTTTATTTGTAATTGCAGAAGCTAGTGGTACGATTCCTAGCCATTCATCGCTATCAAGTATGGCTTTAATTGCTTCTATAGGCTTATAGACTAGTACTACATAACCTTTTTTTCTTAGCCATCGACGTAGTGGTAGAGCATA
>JALTYD010000086.1:0-2736 GCA_027046525.1 Pyrodictiaceae archaeon | reverse complement strand
GATATATGGAGGAGCTATGTATACTCTAGCTCTAGCCTGGTTGTTTTTCATTGTTCCATCCATGGAAGTGATATAGTCTTTTTTACTGGGAAGTAGTTATAGTAGGTATCGCGTTCATATGGTATCCATCGAGCTGTTCTAAGCATGAATGATAGTTCCTCTGGGGTAGTATATTCTCTTGAGCCTTTGGCGGATGAGATTACTGTTTCGTTATAGAATGTACCTCCAAGGTCGTTTGCTCCGTGTTCTAGAGCAGCTTGGGCGAGTTTCTTCCCCATAGCTACCCAGTAGGCTACTATGTTATCTATATAGTTTAGTAGAACTAGTCTTGATACAGCTACGATTCTTAGATCATAAACTCCGTACCTATACTGTTTACTCCTGTAAAGTGGTGTCTTTGAAAGAGGTGTTTGTCCAGGATTGTATCTAACTAGTACAAGTGATATAAAACCTGGAGCTTTTTCCTCGAGCATCCTTATCCTATAGAGGTGGCGGGCTATATTGATGGGTTCTTCTATGTGGCCATACATCATTATAACATTACTTTTTATACCTAGTTTATGGGCTTCTTCGTGTATCCTCAAGTACTCTTGTGGTGAGAGCTTTTTAGGGGCGATCTTTAACTGTATCTCATCGTCGAGGATTTCTGTTCCTCCTCCGCTTAAGACGTTGAGACCTCTCTCTTTGAGATCTTCGAGGATCTTCTCCGTACTAATGCCGAAATTTTTAGAAATGAACCATACTTCTTCAGCTGTGAACATTTTTAGTACTAGGTTTGGAGAGATAGATCTAAGTTTTGAGACAAGTTCTAGATAGTAATCATATGGTATACTAGGATTATTCCCTCCTACTACGTGTATCTCACGTATACCTTTCTTCTCGTAAACGTTCCTAGCTATACTAGTAATTTCATCTATACTTCGAACATAGGAACGGGGAGAGGTAGGTTGTTCGTAGAAAGCACAGAAACTACATGATGTAGTACATATATTCGTATAGGATACATATAGGTTTACAACGAAACTTCCTCTATTATTCTTTATTTTTCTAGCATAATAATCCGCTGCTAGTGTTAATACATGGAAATCAGCTTCTCTGAAGAGACTATCTATCTCTGGGGGTTCTAGTTTCTCCCCATAGATAGCTTTGTCTAGTTTGCTGTGTTCATGTCTTAGTACTAGTTTTTCCAACCACCTAGGAGGTATAAGTTCTCTGTTCACTATCTATGCACCAATGCATGTTAATTAGATACTGGTCTGTACCAATTGTCTCTTTCAAATGGGATAAATCCAGCACTACGGATTATGTTCTCTATTCTACTCCTAACTAGTAATGGTAATGATAGACCTGTGGCCGGGAGAACTTTTTCGCCGTAGAGAGTACCTCCCCAATCATTTGCTCCATATGTTAGAGATACTTGAGCTAGTCTCTCTCCTGCTGTAAGCCAACCAGCTTGTATCCATGGTATTTCGTGTCTAAAGACGATTCTCGAGATAGCTATATTTCTCAGTAGCTCACTACCTCCAGCAGGATAAGGAATAGTTTTCTCTAGTTCTGTTCTCCCGGGCTCGAAGTTCCATGCAATAAATGCCATGATGAGTTTACGCTTTCTTTGAAGCTCTAATAGTGATAGAAGGTGGTGAGCTCTCTCCTCGAGTGTTTCTAAGTGTCCATACATCATTGTAGCACTTATAGGTACACCTAACTTCATAGCAGTATCCATTACATTGATCCATATAGACGTAGATGGTTTTAGTGGAGAGATTAATTTACGTACTCTATCGCTGAGCACTTCTGCGCCTGCTCCTGGTAGAGAATCTAGACCTGCCTCTACTAACCTATTGATGACCTCGGCGATACTCATTCTGTTAGTTTTTGCAATCCAATATACTTCTACAACACTCAGGCCATGAATAGCTACTTCGTTTTTTGTTTCAGATTTTATACGTCTAAAAATCTCCTCGTAGTATTCTAGTGGTATTGATGGATCAACACCGCCTTGTATAAGTACTTGTCTTATTTTGTATTTCTTCCATGTCTCTACAACGTTTTTAACAACTTCATCAATACTATACTTGTATACATCTCGGCTAAACGGCTTCCTATAGAAGGCACAGAATTTACATCCAACTACGCAGACATTAGTATAGTTTAATATCATGTTAACAATGTAACTTACCTTCTTACCACTAATTATATGTGTTATTCTAGATGATATATAGCCTAATAGAGGTAGAGGAAGCTTATAGATCGATATGATGTCTTTCACTGATGGTCTTCCTTCAATTATTCTTTCGAAGTTGCTACCTACTCCATATTCATCATCTAGTACTTTAATGATACTTTCCAATGCTAGCATATCTACGTAGTTGTAGTTTTCCCTATCCACTGTCAAACTTCAAAGTACCTCTTTCTCTCCTATCATGGTTTGGAGTATACAAAGTATTTTATACATAATTGATTTATCTAACTTCGAAGAATCTAATCTTTATCTCCTGCTTTATCGTAGAGCTCTTGTATAAGACTAGTTATATCTTCTAGTTCTATTCCAGCTACATTAACTCTCTTCCTAAGACTTAGTTCTATATTATATAGCTGTATCTCGTTGAAACGTGATCCACGAAGACTATTTAATACACTAAAGATTTCGCCGGGAGGAGAAGCATAGAATACACCGTTTAGCCAATAGTTTGTTATATATGGACCGATTTTTTCGAGGGATACTTCTATCCAGTA
>JALTYD010000085.1 GCA_027046525.1 Pyrodictiaceae archaeon | reverse complement strand
GTCCTACATAGTGTACGTGCTTTTACGAGTGCTCTACAATCACCACATGCTATTTCTAGTACATGTTTATCTCCTTCTACTACTAGCTCTAGTACACAGTTCTTCTTCTTAAATGCTGAAGATATATCTGATATAACTATTTCTGGCTTGTTTAGCCAGCTAGTTCTCTTCTCGCATACTAGCGATCTAATCCCCAGTGGTTATTACTTAATAGCTATGTTTGTGTTAATAAGTTGTTTTTTATATTAATTGTAGAATATCATCCTATAGATGTAGGTTTATTATTTGTTTCGAGAACCTATTATGGGTGTAGCTGATACTATATTAATGGGATGTACTAGTATTGGAAGAGACTATTGTTTCTACTGATATATACGAGTGTAAAGTCTTAGTATACAAGGGGGATATTAAGCCTCCACTAGTCTTACTCCATGGATATGCTTTTACAAGCGAAGTATGGAGAGGTATTGGTCTCCTCAACGAACTAGAGAATAGAGGTGTATATTTTGTTGCAGTTGATATGCCCTATGGTAGGAGTAGTAAGTGTAGTAGAAAGTCTAGGAGTCTTGAATCAAACTTAGCAGTTCTCAACAAAGTAGTTGATCAACTAGTATCTCCTCATACTCCTCTAATCCTAGGTGCTAGTCTAGGCGGATATATAGCTCTACACTATGCTATTCGTAGACCTGTAGCTGGGCTGATCCTAGTAGGACCTGTTAGAGTTTTCGAAGAAGAACTACTATCGAGGTATTCCTCTCTAGGAGTCCCAGTACTTATAATCTATGGTTCTCGTGATAGAGTTGTTAGCTATAGTACTGTTGAGAGACTGAGGAGTATGATACCTTCTTCTAGGCTCGTAGTATACGAGGATGCTGGACATCCAGCTTATCTAGATGCTCCTTCTAGATTTATCGAGGATGTAGTTAGATTTTATGAAGAACTAAAATATACATCTTGATACACAGGATACTATTCTTTCTCTACTTCTATCTTAGGCCTAGTAATAATCTGTAGGAGTAGGCGGGGTGTAATAGTACCACATACTTCGCCTTTCTCGTTTACAACAGCTATTATCGGTTGGTGTATTAGAGAGAAATCAGAAAGTATATCTGATAGAGTTGTATTCTCGTCTACAATAGGTAGATCTCCTCTTATAAAGTATCTTAGAGGCATTGTTGCTAGTATTCTAGGATCTATATCTACGAAGTCTTCAGCTATTACGTATCCTCTGGGTCTAAGCTGACTATCTACGACAACTACAGCATTCTTATCTACTACTAGTTTTGCAGCATATTCTGCTTTCTCGTCTTCGTAGACGATATCTAGTGGTAGTTGTAGATCTTTCAGCCTAGTTCTCAGCGGTTCTGTTACACGTGTAGTTATTCTATAGACAGATGATGCTACTATCGTAGAACCTATAACTGCCATTAGAGTAGCAGTATATATCTTCTCTTCTACTAGGTCGAGGCCTAGTAGGCTGAGGAGGAGAGCAGCATCTACTCCACCTTTTGCTAAGAGTACTAGGCTATCTTTTACACCTAGTCCTAGCCATTTACCAACTGCTATCTTCGGTAGAGATGCTATAAGTAGTAGTGCTATAGAGATTGTAAAAGTCTCTATGTCTAGTTTTGTTGCATATATACCTATTCCTATGAAGAATAGTGGTTCTAGGAATCCATATGTAACAGCTCTTACACGTTCAAGGTATAGAGGTCTCTTATCCATATACTCAGAGAGGAATATTCCTAGTAGTAGTGCTGTTACTGCTGCATTAAAGTTTAAACTCTCAGCTATATAGCCAGCCATTATTATTATTGCTAGGATGAAAGCAAATGGTGCTTCTTTTACTATTATATGTCTCTCTATCATTATCAGTACATCGTCTAGATAGTGTCTACCTACTGCGATAATCAGTAGGACGAAAATAATAGTCTCGAGGAATCCTATTGGGTCGAATCCTTGTGTAAGTGAATTGAACATCACTAAGCCTATAAGCTCAACATAGATTCCTACTCTCATAATTCTATACTCTTTTTCTCCGATCATCCCTCTAGATAAGAGGATTTTTGCTAGTGGACCTACACTTACAATCGTCATTATTATTGATACTCCTATAGCTGAGGAGAACTCTAAGCCTAGTAGAAAATACGATAGTAGTAGTGTTGATGCTAGAGGAGCTCCTAGTAGTAGTATTATCCCAGCTAGTTCTAGCCGTGTAGGCTTTAGTAGCGCAGGATTAGAGAACTCTTCTACTCCTGCTAGAAATAGTGTAAAGTTTATACCGAGGACTAGTAGTATCTCTGCTTTCTCCATCTCCTCGGGAGATACTACACCTAGTATAGCTTCGCTGAGAATTATACCTGATATTATTGCTCCAACAATCCCAGGTAGTCCTATTCTCTCTGAGAATTCTTCTCCAATTTTAGATACTAGTAGTAGTAGTCCTACTAGTATAGCTGTAGATACTATCTCGCTAGCCAATCTCTACACACCTACTACTATAGAAGATCTACTAGATAGGAGTAGACTATATCCTGCTTGTAGATAGCTATTATGCCTAGTATGTCTTTCCAATACTACCCTTTAAATAATATCTCTGATATCTACGATGTCTACATGAAAGAAGGTGTTTCTTCTTTCTTCTGCCTCACAGTATGCTCTCGTGGGAATAAGCTCCAGAGCATAGAGTTGACAGCTAGGAAGATATTCACTAGTCTAGCTACATCATCTAGTAGTCGCTGTTTCGTGAGTTCTCCTTCATCTAGGAGTATTTCAGCAATAACTGCTTGTGGTGCTTGTAGACCTCCCTGAATAGCTATTCTACAATGTGGGCATATACCTAGTAGCTTAAGCATAAGCTCTGACGAAAACTTCACCTTCTCTTCAGTACCTAGCTTTTCTACGAGCTCTCTATGTCTTGGAGAAAAACTTACAGCTATATTACAGGTTATCTTATCTCCTCTCAAGCCTATTACTCTAAGTTTTACCTGCATAGGTGGTGGTGTTGTTACTAAGAGACCCCAGTTAGCAGCTGATGGTAAGCCTGTATTACTACTCGTAACTAGATAGCCTGCACTAGAAAGCCATCCAGCAATTATGTCTCTCTTTGATTGTGGAGCCAGCGTCCTCACCGTTTAAGGAGGTATTATAGGGGGTAAATCTATGTTCCTAGACCTCAATATTTAACTCTTAGACATACTTATCAACCTATTGGTGTCTAGAGATAAACAGCAGAGAGACTCATAGAATAAGTAGAGAATGTATATCATCACTACTATCATCATCTCCTAGGCTAGGTTTTTCTCTCCCAGGTGTAGCTTCTAGCTTTATAGTCCTCCTCCCAGCTATGGCTATAGTCTTATGGGAGGAGAGAGGTATAGAGTATGCTAGACAGTTGTTCCTTTATTCTTATATAGTCTTTCTCCCACTAGTACTGAGCGGTATAGTGAACATCTACAAGCTACTTGATTCTCTAGGGAGACACTGTTGTAGTGGTGAACGTTTTGACAAGACAATACTAGCTATAGGTTTTCTCCCACTAGGTATTCCAATCCTCCTCTATGCAACTACTAGGAGTATAAAGTACTGCAAACTATACAGTGGGAGGCCTGGAGCAAGTATTGTTGAACCTATCTTTATTATTGCTACTCTAGGCCTACATGGTATATTCTACTCTATATTCTTCGAGAGACTCATCGACTACATAGTACTAAGATATAGAGAGTATGGTAGATAACAATACTATTACTATTTACAATAAAATATTATTCTTTTCTAAGTCCAAGCTTCTCTTTTAACCACTTGATCTTTATCTCGTATCTCTTTCTCCTATGTCTTGGTTTAGCTCTAACACTATGTCCATGGCTACCCTCTCTGAATACTACTAGTTTTGATTCTTTACCTTTTAGTACAAGTGATACATGCATTGCTAGTGCTTGATCTATAAAACATCGA
>JALTYD010000084.1 GCA_027046525.1 Pyrodictiaceae archaeon | reverse complement strand
GTCTAAAACCTGTTATCCATGTTATTAAAGTTGATAAAATAGAAGCACCACAATTTGTCGAGAAATATGCACCAACACTTCCTCGTCTACTTTTGTTCTATAAGGGGTCTAAGATTTGGGAGCAGATCGGGTTCTTCTATAATCCTATTAGTGATAAGAAAGCTATTAGAAGAGGACTATTACATGCACTAAGATCACAAGGCTATACACCATCTTCTCTCGGTATTAGGCTAGGATAGTTTTGTTATAAATAGCCTCTGTGAGGGTTTAAGCTAGATTATTTAGAGAAAGCTTTTTATAGAAGTGGGTCCAAGGCGACTACAAATGGATAAGAGAAAGAGTGGGTGAATAGAATGGCAATTGGTGCACCAGTCCTTGTATTAAAGGAAGGTACACAACGTGTCCACGGCCGTGAAGCTATGAGAAATAATATATTTGCAGCACGAGTATTGGCAGAAGTACTAAAAAGTAGCCTAGGCCCTAGAGGTCTTGACAAAATGCTCGTAGATAGCTTTGGAGATGTCACAATAACAAACGATGGAGCTACTATCCTTAAGGAGATGGAAATACAGCATCCAGCAGCAAAACTCCTAGTTGAAGTAGCGAAAGCACAAGATGCAGAAGTAGGAGATGGGACAACTAGTGCTGTTGTACTAGCAGGTACACTTCTCGATAGAGCCGAAAACCTACTGGATCAGAATATTCATCCGACAACTATTATGGATGGCTACAAGAATGCTCTGGACTATGCTCTACAAGAGCTCGAAAAGATAGCAGTAAAAATTGATGTAGAAGATAGAAATATGCTAAAAAGAGTAGCAGCCACGAGTCTCCACAGTAAATATGTTGGCAGTGGACCTACCATGGAGAAATTAACAGAAATCGCAGTTGATGCCGTCCTGAGAATAGCTGAAAAGAAAAGTGATGGTACATATGAGGTGAAGATTGACAATATAAAAATAGAGAAGAAGAAGGGTGGAAGTCTTTTAGATACTAGGCTTGTTGAGGGTATTGTTCTTGATAAAGAGGTTGTTCATCCTGGTATGCCTAGGAGAGTTGAGAATGCATATATTGTACTACTAGATGCACCACTAGAAGTAGAAAAACCAGAAATAACTGCTAAGATTAACATAACGTCCCCTGAACAGATCAAGGCATTTCTCGAGGAGGAGGCAAAACTCCTCAAAGAGATTGTTGATCGTATTTATGAGGTTGCTGTTAAGCGTATGGAGGTTGATGGTGTTAGAGATGCTGGTATTGTTGTTATTACTCAGAAAGGTATTGATGAAGTAGCACAACACTTCCTAGCCAAAAAGAAAATACTAGCAGTAAGAAGAGTAAAAAGAAGCGATATGGAGAAACTAGAGTATGCAACAGGTGGAAAAATAGTAAGTAGTGTACGTGATCTAAAGCCAGAAGATCTTGGTTATGCAAAACTCGTAGAAGAGAGAAAAGTTGGAAATGATAAGATGGTGTTTATAGAAGGATGCCCCAACCCCAAAGCAGTAACAATACTGGTACGTGGAGCAAATGATATGATACTCGACGAGGCAGAAAGAAGCCTAAATGATGCACTACATGTCTTAAGGAATGTACTAAGAAAGCCAATGATAGTAGCAGGAGGAGGTGCTCCCGAGGTAGAGCTAGCATTAAAGCTTAGGAAATACGCTGAAAGCTTGGGCGGAAAAGAACAACTTGCCGTAGAAGCATTTGCTGACGCTCTAGAAGAAATACCAATGATTCTCGCTGAAAGCGCTGGATTAGATGCATTACAAGCACTAATGGATCTAAGAAAATACCATGCAGATGGTAAAATACATGCAGGAATAGATGTACTAGGTGGAGAAGTACACGAAGATCTCTTAGAACTAAACATTATAGATCCACTACTTGTCAAAGAACAAGTACTAAAGAGTGCAACAGAAGCAGCAATAACCATACTCAAGATAGACGACGTTATAGCTGCTGCACCAAAGCTTGAGACTAAGAAAGGTAAAGGTGGAGGACCAGAAGAATAATCTCTTTTTCCCAGACCTAGAGACTTGCTCTTTTCTTACTAGTGTTTAGCTATTATATAGCTTTTCACCGAGATATGCAAGAGAGCTTTATTTATCCCCTCATCCGCCTTTTTTACATGCTACTAAGCTCAGTGGCTTGCAGTACATGGAGGAATTAAAATGAGGAAAAAGAAGAGACGTAAAAAGGAGAAAAAAGAGGTAGAAGAAGACTACGATAAACTACGAGCTAAGGTCAAGATAGGGCCTCCTTGGCTAACGAGATTTGAAAGAGCACGGATTATAGGGATAAGGGCACTCCAAATTAATATGGGTGCACCAGTACTTATCGATGTAACATTATTTGATAAGAAGACAAGAGAAGATCCAGTACTTATTGCAGAGAAAGAGCTTGAATATGGTGTACTTCCATTAACTATTGTAAGATATACAAGAGGTGGAGAGTACCAAGCTATACCTGTCAAGTGGCTAGTTGAGCTTGATAAAGTAAGACCACGGATCCACTAAGCATAGTTCTTTTCTAGCTATTTTATATCACTATAGTACTATAGTATAGTACTTAACTATTGTTATAGATGGGGCTAAAATGAAAACAAAGAGGTTATGCGAACAACTCCCACCTAGTTATTGGCTTGTTGTAGCAGAAAAAACAAAAGCAGCACAGAAAATAGCAGAGGCTTTAGCAAATAGTAGACCTTTGAGATGTAAAACAAAGTGGGGTGTTTCATTTTGGATAGTGATTTGGAGAGGTAGATACTTAGTAGTTGTTCCAGCTGCTGGACATCTATTCGGGCTATGCACAGATGAACAGGGCTACCCTGTCTTCAATTATAGATGGTGTCCTATTTGGGAGTCAGAAAAAGACTCAAAATATGCACAAAAGTTCTATAAATCGATAGAGTCGTTATCACGTCAAGCTTCTATTGTCGTCAATGCATGCGACTACGATGTTGAGGGTAGTGTGATAGGTTACAACATTATAAGGTTCATAGTTAAACAGAGTAGATTCTATAGAGCAAAATTCAGTTCACTAACTAGGAACGAGCTACGTAATTCTTTTTCTAACTTATCTGGACTAGATTCAAATATGATAGAAGCTGGTCTTGCTAGACATGAACTAGATTGGCTCTGGGGGATAAATCTTAGTAGAGCACTAATGACAGCTATTAGGAAAGCCTCTGGGAGAAGAGTTATTCTCAGTGCTGGAAGAGTGCAGACACCAACTCTAGTAGAAGTTCTACAGCGTGATTTAGAAAAAAAGTTGTTTATACCATTACCTGTCTTTGATCTCTACATCGAGTTTTTAATCGATAAATCCAAGTATAGAGCGAAGATAGCCTCGTTTAATAAAAGACAAGAAGCAGAGAACATTCTGTCAATTCTCAGGACACAGAATTATCTAGTAGTAGAAGATGTTAGGATGAAAAATGTTGAAGTTAAACCACCAACACCTTTTAACCTAGGAGATCTACAAGCAGAAGCATCAAGAATATTTGGATATAGCCCAGAATATACACAAAAGATAGCAGAAGAACTTTACCTAGATGGTCTTATTAGCTACCCTAGAACAAATAGTCAAAAGCTACCAGCTACATTAGACATCAGAGGTATTCTGCATAAGTTAAGTGCTATGAGAGACTATAGACTATTTGTTAACCACCTGTTATCAAAGAAAGATTTGAAACCACGAAATGGTGTAAAAGACGATCCGGCGCATCCAGCAATCTACCCTACAGGTGAAGTACCAAGAGCTCCGCTTAGTAAGCCTCATGCCCATATTTTTGATCTAATAGTTAGAAGATTCTTAGCTACACTTTCTGATACTGCACGTGTAGCTGTTAAAGAGGTTATCTTAACGAATAGAGTTAGTTCCGTTGAACTAGTACTTACTGAGAAAAGAATTGTAGAGAAAGGTTGGCTCCATATTTACAACTATGTGGAAATTGGAGAAAAATT
>JALTYD010000083.1:1267-3977 GCA_027046525.1 Pyrodictiaceae archaeon | reverse complement strand
ATCCCACCCAAGACTCCTAGAAGGAGGTGCTAAAGGCCTCGTACTTTGAACAATAACTGCTCCTAGTGATTCAAGACATCTAAGAGCCTTAATATTACGAGGATGTCTAAGCCCTACAGGGATTTCTCCTCTAGGACCCCAAGTCTTATCGGGAGGATGAGTTACTACTACAAATCTCAACCTGGTATCTAAGTCTCTAAGAAGATTAGCTACTTTGAGAGCACTTCTACCTGTTTCACTCGCAACTATCAGTGCTGAGGCTTCTACTTCAAGAGCTCTCTGTATAGCTACTCTCACAACATGCTCGGTATTCGCCTCTCCCTTAAACTTATAATAATACGTCTCACGTACAATGATATAATCTTTCTCCCCGTCTATCCCATATCACCACATCTACAAGAGAAATGTAATAAAACATATGTATAACGAGTCTACAGCGAGTCTAAGCCCAGAACTTCTAGCTTCAAAGACCCAGAATACATATCTAGTCTCAAGACCTAGAGGTAGTTCTATAGACAATCTCAACAACTACAATATCTAGACACTCAATGAGTCTCGGTAGTTCTAGTAGTCAGTACTTATGAGAGACTACTCCGTGAAGTTGCCAGTACTCTAGGATTATCTCTAGGCTATCCCTATCTACTAGGAGTAATCAATATATGAAAGTCCTCTACACTACGTAGAACTGAAGTAGTCTAACTAATCTACACACAGCTAGATCGCCCCCAGCTGTAGAATAGGTGGGTCTCGATGCCTAGACGCCTCGTAGTCGGCGGTCTAGGTGGTGGAGGTGATGTTGGCCTAGCTGCTATACTCGTCGAGAGCTGGCGTATCCAGAGAGAAGTTGCTGCAGTAGTATCTTTTGCTAGATGTAGAACTGGAAAACGTGGTGTCGGCAAGAGAGTAGCAGGTGCACTAGTCAGAGTAGAACCAGGCGATAATCTCGGCCCAAGAGTATTCGAAGATAAACTCGCTAGAATCGCAGAATGGGCCCACAATACATTCCTACTCTGCACAGAAGACCCCTGGAGCAATATCATGCAGGGAGTCAAGTGGGTAGTCCAAAACATAGAACCTACATGTTTTATACACACAGATATAGGCGGCGACAGCCTACTACTAGGATACGAGACTATGCTCGGCAGCTACACTGTAGACACAGTAGCTCGAGCTACTCTCACAACTCTAGCTAAACAATACAGTATACCTACATATATAGCAGCAGGAGGAATAGGTGCAGAAGGTGGAGGAGTAGAACTCAACCCCATAGAGCTAGCTACTACACTAGAAACTCTCCTAGAAGCAGGAGCTATCAAAGGCTCTTGGACTCCCCAGAGAGAAGATCTATACATAGCAAAGAAACTATTAAACCAAGCAGCTTCTGGCATGCTACCTCTATACAACGCAGCTGTCGAAGGAGCCAAGAAAACAAAAATACACAAAGCCTATCTACACGGAGAATACGAAATCAAACCCTGGTACAAACACGTAATAATAATAGATACAACTAAGCACTGCAATCTATCACCTCTATGCAAAAACGCAATAGGACGAGGAACTACTGGCATCAGAAAATGGACTAGTACTCCACCAAAATGGTACCAGACAAAACTCAAAAAACTAAGAAAAACTGCTGAAGCAAAGAGAAACCCTGACCACATACTAGTAGCTATATTCGACAAAATACTAAAAAAGAAATGGACCCCCAGTAAATGCTAGTAGTAAGCAGAGACACTAAATAACACCCTCCATAGTACTCCTACACCCACCCGAAGCAACCTCTATCTCTCACTAATGTATAAGGAAAATACCTAGGATAGAAGTCGAAGACCTACATAGTCTACTTTATGGTTATGAACCAGTCAGATATAGAGGAGAGAGTATATACACATATACCTCCCTGAGACACATAGTAACCTACTCACTGGTCGAGTATATTATATATCGGAGAAGACATGTAGTATCTATGAGCCTCAGAGAGAGGACATAAAATACGAGACTAAGAAGTCTAGAAGATGTCTAGCACTAGATCTGTGTGGTGTACTATGAGTGGCGAGTATGTAGCACTGCTTCGTAAGAGAGCACTTACTGCATTTAAGTGGTCAAAACGCGCATATAGTGAAGGAGACTACGATATCTGTGTACTACAGATTGAGTATGCAGTACAACTCTATCTTAAGAGTCTATTATACCGTATCCTAGGCGAAGAAGTTAGAGGACATAACATTAGAGAATTATTCAGCCTACTAGCAGCATCACTCATGGAACAAAATGCAGAAGATCTTGCTAGAGAAGTCATGGAGTATGTGAGAAAACATAGAAGAGAACTTACAGAGCTAAGCGAAGCACATACAAGAGCTATATATGGACTCACAGAATATGGAGAAAAAGAAGCTAGACTACTACTAAGAATAGCTGAACAAGTACTAGAGAAGCTACAAGAACTAGAAAAGAAGCTTTTCGGTGGCTAATACTATGGTTATAACACGTCTACAACTCCTACGCAACTGGAAGAAATACACTAGTATCACAGCTAAAGCTATCAAAGAAGTCTGCCCAGATGCAGAAATCTACCTCATTGGCGGAGCCGCCGAGAATAGACTAACAATCTTAAGCGATATAGATCTCCTAATAGTACACCCATACGAACCAAGCTACAACGAAGTAATCGAGCTAAAGACAAAGATATTAGAAAAAACAGAACAACTAG
>JALTYD010000083.1:0-1257 GCA_027046525.1 Pyrodictiaceae archaeon | reverse complement strand
TAGAACTACACATCACCGGGCCAGAAACACAACAGAGATACAAAAATAAAAAGATAAAAATCAAAGAGACACACTAACAAAAACACTAGAATAACACGAGATAATCCTATCAACCTCTAGACCTAATTACACCCGATAATGACTACTATACACAAAGTGGTGGTAGAATAATTGAATCCTAGAATCAGTATTTACAGTCTTAGTTGTAGTTGAATTTCTAGCACTAGCACCATTCACTATAGGCTATATGGCTAGTAAAGGTTTATGGCTACTACTAGCAGTACTCTTCTTATTATCTTCGCTTATCTTTGCTGCAGCTACAACCTGTTTAAAAACTACCATCAATAATACTTCCCCTATAGTAGAGCATCACTACTAACTGGACTAGCTATAGTAGGAATCTCAGACTCAGTGGCCCCAATAGCTCTGGAGACTACTTCTTAAATATCTCTGTCCCCGCTAATTGATGATACTACTGGGACAGATAGATAAGGCTCTCATACCTCGGCTCATATTGGTTAATCTTTGATATCAACGTATTGTAGTCGTCTAGGTTATAGATGTGGTATGCTTCTACTCTATATCTTCTTGCATTACTAGCCATTATTTTACTCAGCACTTACTAATAAACTGGAGATTATACTAGCTACAACTATGTAGTATACATTTATGGCTTTATCAAGCAATAACAAAGCAGTATCTAGGAGTAAATTATAATACTGTATCATTGATAACAACAACCCTACCCATTATAAAGGAAATACTATTGAGCTAGAAGAGAGACTAGAAGATCTCATAGCTCTTCGAGGACTTAATAGTAGGTAGGAAATACATAGTGCTAGGACTGGGGGATAAGCTCTGTCTACTGAGAGAGCTAGGCAGTGGTATGCATCGAGGAGAGAAGCTATTAGGAAGATGTACTGGAGGAGTAGAGACTACAAGAACAATATATACTTACCTAGTGGCTTCAAAGAGTATCCTAGAGAAATCTATGATTTATTTCTAGGCTTAATCCATAGGAGTGGTAGAATAATTGATCTAGGGTGTGGTAATGGTCTCCTCCTAAAACACTTAGTAGAGAATAGTAAGTATCGGCTAGAGCCTTTTGGAGTAGATTTTATAGAAGAATCAATACAGCAGGCGAGAGAATTAATCCTACCAGCCTACTCGGATAATTTTACTGTACAGAACATAGTAGATTATGAACTAGAACCAGAATCTTTCGATTTTATATTTCTAGATCCTACAGATATCCAT
>JALTYD010000082.1 GCA_027046525.1 Pyrodictiaceae archaeon | reverse complement strand
GCTGTAGGGCCATAAGCGGAAGTATTCTTTAATTCTTCTTAGTACCTCGATTAGTCCTCCCGGCTCAGCGAGGAGGAATATTGATACTAGAGAGCCTAGAACTAGGTATTTTGCTGCTGAGGCTAAGAAAGCCCATTCAGGGCCTAGACCCATTAGTATATCTGTTAGTAGAGCTTCGAAACTAAGCCATCCCCCACGGATCATTACTACGCCTAGTAGAGAACCCCATATTACTCTCCCAAGACCTCCTACGAGTATCATTGCAAAATACTCTATAGAGGTATCTAGCATGAAGCCTTCCCAGTTTATACTAGGATTTGCTAATGCGTATAATCCTCCGGCTACTCCAGCGTAGAATCCTGCTACTGTGAATGCTAGTGCTTTAGTATGTGCTACGTTTATCCCTATTATCTCAGCAGATACATCATTGTCTCTTACTGCTTTAAATGCTCTACCTACACTACTACGTGCTAAGTTGACAGCAAAGAGCCCCATGATAAATGCAACTAGTACTACGAAGTAGTATAGAGGAGGTCCATCTCCTAGGTATATTTCGTATCCTCCTATCCTCAAGTATTTTGGATCGCTTGGTACATTCATGTACTGATGGGGATTTATTAGAGAGAATACATACTCTAGTACTATCTGCATAGCAATACTAGCCATTGCTAGATAGTAGCCTTTTAGCCTAAATGATGGTAAGCCTAGGAAGAAGCTTATTGTAGCAGCTACGAGTCCAGCAATGTATATTGCTGGTATCATGTGTACACCCCATAGTGCTAAGTATGTAGCCATATATGCTCCTAGACCCATTAGTGCTGCATGAGTAAGAGATATCTGTCCAGCTAGGCCACTCAGTAGATTTAGGCCTACAGCTCCTATGAAGAATACAGACAAGTGTACTATGAATGAGAGATGGTAAGCTGGTAGTATAAATGGTAGTAGTATTAGTAGAGCTGAGCCTATTATGCCAAAGGCCCAGTGTATAGGGTATCGAGCAATTGCCATAACTCCTAGGTAAGTTTCTTTGAATACACCTGCAGGCACTACTTACACCCCGAGATTTATACTCTCTCGATCCTCTCAGTGCCGAAGAGCCCGTATGGTTTAATGAACAATATTACTAGCATAAGAGGGAATACAACACGTTCTCCAAAACCTGGGAGTATGGGATCTAGGAGAGAACCTGCTATCTGTTCTATGATACCTAGTGCTACTCCAGCAACAACTACGCCTCCTAGACTATCTAGGCCCGCTAGTAGGCTAACAACTAGAGCTTTTAGAGCGTAGAAGTCTATGTAGGCGTTAAGCTGAGTTTTAGATGCTAGTGCTAGCGCAGAGATACCCATTACTAGTCCTGCAAGTCCCCAGCTAATAGTTGCTAGTGTTTTAACTGGGATACCATAGCTAGCAGCACCTATAGGGTCTTCAGATGCAGCTCTCATAGCAGCTCCTATCTTGGTATACTTGTGTAGTAGTACGATACCAATTACTACAGAGCCTGCTAGTAGTAGAGAAGCTATATCTGAGAATGTTACAGATACTGGGCCTAAGTCGTAGATTCTCAGTGGGTATGGATAAGCTCCAGGCTCAAATCCTCTAGTTACTACTAGAGCTATTCCTCTTATCAAGAAGAATAAGCCTAGAGTCATAGCTATTACTGCTTCAGGTGGTCTTCCTCTGAGTGGTCTAATAAATGCTCTATCTAGTGCAATACCTATTACGAAAGATATAGGTATAGCTGCTAGGAATGATAGAGCTATATGTAGACCTAATACATTGACAAATAGGAATACTAGGTATGCAACTAGTAGTACTACCTCTGGTTCTGCTAAGTTTATTGCTTTACTAACTCTATATACAATGTTATAGCCTAGTGCTAGCCCAGAATAAATTATACCCATAAAGAACCCGAATACAAGCATAGAGAAGACTGCAGAGAACTCCACATCTACCACCTCTTTATGCTTCTACGCGTATAATTTTCACAGGTCTTGTAGCTTGTATTATTCTACCATCTTCAAGTCTAAGCATAGTAGTTAAGATGTATTCTTCGTCGCCACGGTATATAGCATCTATCAGTCCTCTGTATCTCTCTTCGATTACTGCTCTACGTAGCTTCCTAGTTCTTGTCATCTCTCCATCATCGGGGTGGAACTCTTTGAAGAGACTCACGAATCTATAGACTCTAAGTCTTTCTGGTAGACGTCTATTAGCTCTTTTTACTTCTCTCTTCAAGAGTTCTAGTACTTGTGGTTTCTGGGATAGATCAGCATAGCTAGTAAATATTATTCTTCGTCTCTCAGCCCACCTAGATACTGTCTCCCAGTCTATGTTTATTAGAGCTACAACGTAGTCGCGATTCTCACCTACTATTGCTGCTTCTCCAATATAGGGGCTAAACTTGAGCTTGTTTTGTATAACTTGTGGAGCTACTAGTGTACCATCTCTTAGTCTGAAAATATCTTTTGCTCTATCGTGTATAACTAGGTGGCCTCTTTCTGTAAGCTCGCCCATATCTCCTGTATGGAGCCAGCCTTCTACTATAGTCTTAGCTGTTGCTTCTGGATTCCTATAATAGCCCTTCATCATAGCTGGGCTCTTCATTAGTATCTCTCCATCTTCTGCTATCTTTACTCTAGTAGCTGGTAGTGGTTTACCTACAGTCTCTGGATCTATGTCATCGTCGGGATGTACTACAGCTATACCTGCTATCTCTGTCTGTCCATAGATCTGCTTTAGATTAACACCTAGAGCATGATGGAAGTAGATAAAATCAGATGCTATCATTGCACCACCTGTATAAGCTTTCTTTACTCTCTTGAGACCAGTCTTGTCTAAGATATGTCTCAGTGCTAGCCAGTATGCCAGGTAGTGGAGTATTCTCCAGTATAGTGGTGGTCTGCTTCTCCCAGGTTTGAGTCTCGATTTAGCTGCTCTATAGCCTATCCACATAGCTACTCTATAGGCTGCTTTCTTTATAGGATCAGAATCTTCTATTCTAGCCATTACATCTTTGGCTATTCTCTCCCATACACGTGGAGGACTGAATAAGAAATGTGGTGCTATTTCTCTAAAATCTCTCCATACAGTCTCTGGCTTCTCTGGCATATTTACTTTAAACCCCACAAGCAAGTGTAGCGAGATACTCATCATCTGTTCTCCTATCCAAGCAGGTGGTAGCATTGAGAAGTATTCCCAGTCTTGTTTAAATCCTTCTAGCTGGTGGAGCTGATAAGCCATTGCTAGTAGATTCCTATGAGCTAGTTCTGCTAGTTTAGGAGGACCTGTTGTACCACTAGTAGTGAATAAACCACAAGTAGTCTCTGGAGATATGTCTTTTATGAGTTTCTCGTAGAGGCCTGGATTCTGTGCATCGAGCTTCTTACCATACTCTACTATGTCTCCGAAACTTACAATTAGATCTCCTATCTTCTCTCTATAGAGATGGAGGCCTTTTGGTTCATCAATTATTATCTTCTCTAGCTTGAGCTGGTCTTGTACTTCTAGTACTCTATCTAGCTGTTCTTGGCCTTCTACTAGTACTGCTCTTGCATCTCCTCTACTAAGTATATAGGCTATTTCATCACTTAGACTATCTTTGTAGACACCGAGTGTTATAGCTCCTATACTATGTGCACCTATCTCGTATAGAGGCCAGGCGAGTCTATTACCAGTTATAAATGCAAGTACATCTCCTGGCCCGAAACCCATACCGTATAAGCCGAGAGAAGTCCACTTAACGAGTGTATAGTATTCTCTCCAAGTGAGTCTTCTCCAGACTCCATATTTCTTCCATCTTATAGCTACTTTGTCGCCTAGTAGTTTTGCATTCTCCACTAGGAGGTTTGGGAAAGTTGTTTCATAACTCCTAATAGTCTTGGGAGAGTCCAAAGAAGACCACCACGACTAGATAAGCATGAGTAACTTATTCACCCATATACGCAGCTATAACTTGAGGATTAGAGGCTATTTCTTCAGGTGTACCTTCTGCTATCACACGGCCAGAATCCATAGCGATGACTCTTTCACAT
>JALTYD010000081.1 GCA_027046525.1 Pyrodictiaceae archaeon | reverse complement strand
ATATACATGGGTGAGATAGTATGTCTACTGTACCACTAAAACCTATAGGTAAAGAAGATATCAAGAAACTAGAACTTGCACTAATACTAGGTACACTCTTCCGCGAAGACGTTATAGAGCAGATACGAAGCGCTGAAGATAAAGTAACATGGCTAGACTCGCTAGTAGTAGCAGCTGCTGCACTAGCTAGAGAGAGAGCAGGTATACCAGTTGCTAGAATAGCAGAAGAACTAGGTAGGACAGAAGCAACAATACGTAACCACCTAGGCGGTAAGACAGAAGCTGGTAGAATAGTAAAAGAAACATACAAGATACTAGTAGAATCAGGAGGAAAACTCGAGATAGAGATACCAGGTAGAAGAATAGTAGAACTAGATAGAGAAAAAGTAAAAAAACTAAGAAATCTACTAGATAATCTAGCTAAGACATTAGATGAAGCAAAGAAACTACTAGAAGAACTAACTAAATAGAATAAGTAGAATATGAGTACATAGTAGACACTCTAGAACTCGCCCCTACCGCGACACTCTTTTTCTCCTCCAGTCTATACGTCGTAGAGCAAAGAATACAATAATACTAATAGCCTATTTCCCACTCTAAGTAATAACTCTATATGGGATGAGTACAGCCACCGACACTGAAGTGTAGATTCTCAGAAAATGATGAAGCCCAGCGAAGACGACCACTCAGTATATACTAGAAGATATGAGCTTCTAGTCTTATCATTGGAGTATTCTCTGCAACTAGCCATTTCTTCTCGTAAGATACTCTAAGCTTTCTACTCCTAGTCACTGCATCAATACTACGTAGTAGATTGAGGGGTATTTTTAGTTCTCTAAGTCTAATAGGTTCTCTGAGTTCTCCTCTCTCTATCCTATAAGCTAGTGATGGTATAACTCTAATGTATCCTTTCTCGAGCATAGCTGCTGCTATACTCTCTACGTAGACTCCTTGTCTAGTTTCTTCTATAATCTCTTCTTTTCTCCAATCACCAGCTGATACTACGAGAGTTGTATGGAATCCTACTGGCTTATGGAATAGACCATATGCTGATCCAGGCCTAGACTCGTAGATTCTCGCTGTAGAACGTGTATGATGGAGATCAATTACTCTGCCAGACTCTATTAGTGTTCTCTTCGAGGAGTATACACCTTCATCATCGAAGAATCTGAGAGTTGGACTACGATACTCAAGAGGATCATCGTATATATCTATACTATCTGAGCATAGTTTTACTCCTAGTATATTCTGGTAGCCTGGAACACTAGGAGATAATAAGTGTGATAATTCGTGGAAGACTGCTGCAGATGCTTCATAGCTGAGTACTGTCTTAGTTCTACCTATTAGATATATACTTGGTCTCTTGGCTTTCTGCTCGTATCTAAGTCTTGATAGAGCCTCCTGGAAAGTCTTTTCTACGAGATCATAGACTGTTTTATCAGACCATGCTATAGATGCTTTGAGCGAAGAAGCTAGAATAGCTGAGTGTAGTGATGGAGAAAGTGCTACTTCTATAGTAGCATAGTATCTCTCTTCAAGAGCACTACTACCATCATCTCTCTCGATAAGTTTTTTCACACCTCCTAGTACGACAATTGCTTCACAGAAACTAGCTCCTCTCTGCCTAGCAGATGTACACTGTTCTACTACTAGGCCTTCAATCTGCTCTAGTGGTACAGATGGTTTCCCGACAGTATTCCTACCTTCGTATAACTCTGCTTCTGCTAGTTCTCCGCAAGACTCAGGTTCTAGAGACGATGCTATTTTCTCGAGCTTATTCTTTAGCTGATCTAGTTCTTTTCTATTATTCGATGATGTTATTACCCAGCAGTCTCCTCTCGCTACTCTATAAGCGTAGATAGTATCACTAGATCTATTTACTTCTACTGATCCACTTCTATATGCTATCTCTGTAATATCTTCTGTAAGAACAACTCTATCTCTATAGATAGTCATAGTCTATACATCACTTCCAGAGTACTACTCCATGATAGAAATAATATACTACATATTAGATAACTAGTCCTTGTTAAATATATCGTAGAGCTCTAGTCTTCTAGATATCTAAGCATCTCCCAAGTCTTTACAACAACATAGGATAGAGATAGTACAGCAACAGCTACTAAGCCTATATGTGGTAGACCACCTATACCTGATAGAAATATCGCAAAAAGTCTTACATCGCGGCTTGCTACTCCTCTAATTCTACCTATCAGAGAAGGATGTCTACCTAGTATCTTCTCTCCAACACTGTGTATGTAGGAGACCATCAAGTCTCCAGATACTGTTGCAACTACGAGAGAGACAAGGAGGATCTCGCCTAGATACCCTATAGATGCTAGAGCAAGTCCATATATTAGTACTATATCTGCAAATCTATCTAGTACTGTATCTAGTAGAGCACCTCCTTTACTCTGTCTCCCTAAGAGCCTAGCTACTTCTCCATCACAGCCATCTAGTATCGAGCCTATCTGGGCCATTAGACCGCCTAAGAAGCTATAGCCTGCAGCAAAGAATAGACCACCAGAGCCAACAACTACAGCAGATACTACACTTAAGAGATCAGGACTAGGTTTCCACCGTAGTTTTACTAGCTGTATAGATATCCTAGTAGATATTCTTCTATTGATGTATCTCGATACTATCCCATCAGTAGGTTTCACGAGATCCTTGTACTCTATCTTCTCCAACCTATCCACTCTCTAACAGTATCTAGTACTATACGAGAGGAGCCTCTCTCTATACTTTCTAAGTCTTCTCTAGTATCTATATCCTTCCAGGGAATACCGCTTACATCTGCTAGGTAGAGCATATTGTGTCGAGCTAGAGTAGATGTGAGATCATTTAGAGCTACTCTATAGGGTCTACCTAGTAGCTCATAGCTATACTCGACTACAAATCTACGTGCTAAGTGGAGGCCTGTATCTATGTGTGTCCACCTAGATATATTCTTGCCGAGTTTTACAATAGACATAGAAGCATCAGCTAGTAGTTTTGTAGCTTCTTCTACATCAACATATACTGCTTCTCTATCACCACCAATTACATAGTATCTATTACTACTAGTCATAGCTACTCTCTGAGCTAGTAGTGGTGGATAGATATGGTCAACCATTGATATAAATGCTAGCTCGTATAGACTCCATGGACATTCATGTGCTGCCAGGAGTAGGCTAAAACCATTCTCGCGCTCAGGTTCATTATTAACAACTACTGTTAAATCGTAGAGATCTAGTATTCTAGAAGCATACTCTTTTATCCTACTAGCTAAGTCTCTCCGAGTAATAATACAGAAACTCTCTACTCCTACTATACTAAGTACAGCTAGTGGGTATAAGATGAGTGGATAACCATGTACTTCTAGTACTGCTTTTGGACAGCCTATCCTAGTGCCAGAGCCTGCAGCTAGTATAACTGCTATCCTCGGTAGTAGTGCTAAGTATACCACCTCCAGAGCCTACTGGAGGAGTAGAACAAGGACATCCCTATTGCAGACTACTATGTATTCACATAGCTAGTTCTCACCTATATAGTTCTCGTAGCCAGGAAATACAGTTTATCCTCTAGATCCTAGTCTATACAGGGGATAGAATATGAGTAGTAGATCTAGAGAGTTGATAGAAGAAGTACTCAGGTCTAAGAGGAATAGACTACTAGAACATGAAGCTCTAGCACTTGTAGAACAGTATGGTGTTAGAGTACCTAGATATGGACTAGCACGTAGCGAAGAAGAAGCAATAGCTATCGCCGAGAAGATAGGATATCCTGTTGTCTTAAAGATAGTAAGTCCAGAGATAATACATAAGAGTGATGTAGGAGGAGTAGTAGTAGGCTTAGAAGATAGTAGTAGTGTGAGGAGAGCATATAGAGCTATGCTATCAAATATAGAGAAGAACGTATCAGGAGCAGAAATAGTAGGTGTACTAGTACAGAAGATGGCAGAAAAAGGAGCAGTTGAAGTAATAATAGGAGGACTGAGAGATCCTGTCTTCGGTCCAGCAGTTATGTTTGGACTCGGCGGCGTCTTCGTCGAAGTCTTCAAAGATGTTAGTTTTAGAGTAGCAC
>JALTYD010000080.1 GCA_027046525.1 Pyrodictiaceae archaeon | reverse complement strand
AAAGACTATAACTGGATAAGTAGTAATGCTTCATCTAAAAGATTTAGTATTAATTTAGAAGACAAGACTCTCGAATGGGTTCTCTTCGCTGTACAAGGCCCTAGGTCTGTAGAGTTTATGAAGCTCTTAGGAGCACCAGATAGTGTCCTAGAGCTCAGACTACTTCAGTTTCGTAGTAGAGTTCGGCTTGAAAACATAGGTGCTACTACAGTCTTGATATCTAGAAGTGGATGGACTGGAGAAGATGGTTTTGAAATAATAGCTGATGCTGGTGAAGGAGAAAAAATTCTGAGAAAAGCTAGTGAGATCCTCGAACATGTTGATGGAAAACTCTGCGGTCTAGCTGCAAGAGATAGTCTGAGAATGGAAGTTGGTTTTGTTCTCTATGGGCATGAGATAAATGAGTCGATAAACCCTATTGAAGCTAGATACTGGTGGGTATATCAACCTGGGCCGAAGGACAAATGTATAGGATGTAGTGCTCTCAGAGATGCAATTAGGAGGGGAGCTAGTAAAGTAAGAGTGGGATTAAGACTTGGGAAAAAAGATAAAGTAGTTCCTAGACAAGGAGACGAGATATATGTAGAAGATGTATATATAGGCTATGTCACTAGCGGGGCGTACAGCCCGATACTGAAGAGGAGTATTGCTCAAGCATATCTTAAATCAAACTATGCCTTGATGGGATTCACAGTATGGATCGAGAGGAGAGGAAAAAGGTATAAAGCTAAGGTTGTAGATTTCCCCTTGATTATACCTACTTCTAAGCCACCTAGCTAGTAGTTTTTTTTAACGATACTATTATTCTAGTGATCTACACCTGTTCGTGGAACTAGAGAACTTGCTACAACGAGTATAAACCCAGAAGACCACAGAGAATAGCCCATAAAAGCAGTATAACTAGCTAAACTTAGTACGAGACCTAGTATGCCGAGGAGAGTACCTAGAGAGAACAAGTACTGATCTCTGTGGAATGGACAATACGGAGCTACAGTAGGTCTAGTCGAAACGACTGCTACTATTAATGCATATATCGTTGATAATAGGTATATCTCCCACAGATTATCCAACCATATATACCCAGTGCTATGGGCAAAAGCAATTATTCCAATAGTTACTGAGCCTAGAGTATAAATTAGGAGTATGTGTTTTTTCCGAGCTGATATATAAGCTGCTAATCCTATGAAGAAGACTATAGATGGTATTATCACTAGTGAAAAGACGTGGCTAGTATACTTAGTAGAGAGGAGTATTAGTGGAGATAGAAATAAAGCTCCTTCTTTATTTGAGATAAATAATAATATTATATATGTAATTATCAAAGCAATAGCTATATATAGATAGCCTATGTATACCAACCATGTATACACTAGTACTATTATTAGTAGAGCAAAAGTAGTCATGATCCTTCTAAATAGCCAGTTCTGTATAGCAGCTAGAAGCAAGATAATCATAACATACAGTATGTATAACTTGTCTGGTGATACAAGGAGGAGAGAGCTTGTAAAACCAGTAAGTGCAAGTAGGATACAACTTAGCAGATCAGTATCTCTGCACCGGCTTAGTGGAGTACTTCTCTGTGGTTTGTGCTTCAATATCCTACCTCCCACTTCTAGGAGACTATAATCTTTTCTATAGGTAGTAGTACAAATGGGAACATATTCAACATATTTGATAAGGCTATGAGTTTCCTCATATCTATATCAGATTTACCTCGTAGTGCTCTATCGATCCTCTTCTTGTGTTCTACTAGTAGGATAAGTGATGTAAAGAGTGCTAGATATCCATAACTATTTAGCAGGAGGTAGAGAGAGATAAGCATAATGTGGAGAACGAATAGTATGTACAATACTTTCCTTATACCTTTGGAACCTATTACTACTGGAATCACTGGGATACTCGCTTTTATGTAGTCTTCTCTATACCTATAGCCTATTAGGGTGAGATGTACGATCTGCCAGTTGAATAGTAGTAGAGCTAGCAGTAGTGTATTAATTGTTATGGTTCCCGAGCCTGCTGCCCATCCTCCCACTATAGGCATTGAGCCTGCTATTCCTCCTAGAAGTACTGATATAGGTAGGAATCTTTTTGTTAGCTCTGTGTAGGCTATAATGTTGAAATATAACCCCATGATAACAGAGAAAGTTACATATTTGTTCAAAGTTGTTGATGCAATGAGTCCTACAATATATAGTATTGAGAGTCCTATAATTGCTTCTTTACGTGTTAGCGAACCTAATGGAAGTGGTCTCGATTTAGTCCGGTTCATGATGGAGTCAATATCTATTTCGATATACATATTTAGTGCTGTTACTCCACCAACTGTACCTATTCCTACCAACAATAGTGTTAGTACTACATCTACGCGGGGATTATCTGTCGATAAGAAGTAGGCACTATACATCGTCAATATTATTGCAAATAGTTGCTTGGGTTTCGTTAGCTTAATGAACTGGACTATTTTCTGCATATAATCAGCCCAGATGCTGACTGTAGATTTTCCGGTGTTATGTGGTGATATAGTAGAGTAATATGTTTATGTCGTATTCTGCTATGTACTCTAGTGTTATTAGGTTCTATATTGTGTCTACTCCCACTAATCTATACCACAACTATAATATTATGTTGTGGGTGAGAACTAGTGTATTCTACTACTTTCTCAGACTTAGTCGATACCGAGACTGATATGTATAGCTCGGCTACTGTAGGCTTATATGATCCTACCCAGATGCTATTAGAGTTTATGTCAGATGTAAGAGGCTTAGTAAATGCTATTATCTTAGGAATAAAACTAGAAGGCTTACTTGTGAGCTACGTAAACGAGAATTATTCATTGGATGGTATTCCTGTTGCAAATATCGTTGTACATGCTGGTGATCTTGCTTTCTATGTATTAGCTAAGCCTTTTATCGAAGTATCCGATATCGATAGTGTAGCTACAGAGGCTGAGAAAGTAGCGGGAGAAGATAGGATAGAAGTATTACCTGTTATAGCTGGTTATATTTTCAGCGAAGAAGCAGAACGATATGCTAGGAGTATAGATATAGAAGTTGTTAAACTCGGAGCATAATTCTCGGTATGATTGTGCTAGATCGCCTGTTTATGTATCTTGCTCTACTCCAGCAGCGAGTCTTAGTGCTCTCCTTGTTTTATCTAGCGATAGTAGATATGCTTCTGCAATAAATGGTGTTACGTATTTGTAGCTTGTAGCACTGTGTATTATTTTTGGATCGCCTCCTTCTTCTAAGTAGCCTTCTGCGATTAGTTTTGCCCGTCTCGGAGCTTCTGAGGGCTCATACATTATTGTATAGTATGAAGCTATTGCTATATCGAATGCTTTCTCGTCAAGAGATGCAGGTGCTCGTGCCTGCTCTAGGTCGACGAGATACAAGTCTCCTTCTTCTGTATATACGAAGTTACTCGGATTTGCATCCCATAGAGATACTCTGTGGGCATGGAGATTAGCTAGGAGTATTCCTAGGTCTTTGTATACTCTCGGTACTTTATCCTTTTTCAGCATCTCGATTAGGTCCATTCCTTCTACGTAAGTATAGGCTGCTACTAGTCTACGGGGATCGAGTAGTACTGGTTTAGGTGTCTTAAAACCTAGATTAGCTAGCCATCTATTGTATCTATATTCATTAAATAGTCTTTTTCTAGGCGATAGCACTGGCTTAGGTAGCTGAAGAGTCACTACACGTGCTACAATCCACTTTACACTTGTTACATCTCTATAGTGTTTAACGATAACTGGTTTGAATCCAGAGACGTCTAGTATAAAACTGCTTCTAACGATCCCTCTGCGTGCCATTTTTCTACTCTGTTTGTCTCTCAGCAGTTGTTCTACGCCTGTGAGTTTATACAACTGTGTCTGGAATTGAGCAAGTATTGTAGCAATTTTTACACCTGGCAGTCTTACGAAGAGGAGAGGGTCTTTTAATAGTGGATGGGGTTTTTCCGTTAATGTCTTAATTGTTAGGCTAGCTAAGAGTGTAGCAGGTATTATTGATGGCTCTATCTCTGGTAGAGCTGTAGCTACTTCTTTTATCCTCGAAACTTTATTGAGTAAGGT
>JALTYD010000079.1:1579-17377 GCA_027046525.1 Pyrodictiaceae archaeon | reverse complement strand
ATCCTACGGTATATATGTCGTAACTAATTAGAATAAAAGTGATTAGAATGGTTTTCCTCTCGCAACAAGATATGAGAATATTTAGAGAATCTCTAGATGAACTAATAAGATTCTATTCTAGGCATCTCGTCAGTGATAGTGATGAAAAAGCATTAGATGAAACTAGAGACTTTCTTCAAGACTTATTTACTAAGTGGAAGAAAAAGAGATATTTAAAAGTTGTATGGAAAAAATTTAAACAATCTGAAGATAGTTCATCACTATACTCTGAAGCTTCTAAAGGAGAATATACATACCTATTATCTATAGAAATAGGTTCTTATTTAAGCATTGATATTGAAAGTGGTAGAAGGTGGCGTAGAAAAAAGAGAAAAAGAGAGATAATTGCATTTACCTATATGCTTGTGGTTAGTGAAAAACTGTTTCGTGGATTAACTAGAATAAGTCCATATAAGAAGGCTGAGAGAAGAGCTGAAATTATTAAAGCAGTTGCTATAAAAAATATAAGAACTGATAACAAGTTTGCAGAAATAATCGCTGAATGGATCATAGGAACAGGAATACGACCCGATGACCTCGAAGAAGTAGAAGGCTGGCTCATAGGCTGTATTTATGCAAAAGGAGTATTAATGGCAAAGAAGTCAACAATGCTTATTCCGCTGGCACCAATTGCATTATGGAATCATAGTGAAGAATATAATATGAGACTTGAGACAATTAAACACATAAAATGCTCTGAACTAGCCTAGAGCTCTACGTTACTCTGAAAAGAAGAATAAACTAAGGAATAACTGTAGAACCTATTAATGAATAGAACCACTTCGAGAATAGCATTTCCGGTCTAAAAGCATATACAAACTCTAGTGTCATCCTGCAGTTCAGAGAAAATATTAGATCAAGTGCAGAGTAAGTTGACAATATTTTCAACAGTTGGATTTTTAGCCATAATCTAATACAGGATATACTTGGTTAATACCCAGTCTCTCTACAGGTGAGAATTTTGGGCTATATTAGATGGCTAGGACATGCATCATTTGAACTACAGCTAGATGGTTACACTATCTTAATAGACCCATGGCTTAGTAACCCAGTTTATAAATCTGATCTCAGAGAATTTGAAGATAGGTTAGATCTAATAGTAGTTACACATGATCATGGAGACCACTTAGGCGAATCTATTGAACTACTAAAGAGAAATAAGAAGGCTAGATTTGCATCGGTATACGAGATATCAGAATATGTCGCTAAAGAAATAGGCGAAGAAGGTAGTGAGAGAATTGTTGGCGGTAATATAGGTGGTCCCCTCAGAATACCTGGTATAAGTCTCGATGTTATACTGCTACCAGCAACACATAGTACGTTAAGAGGTACACCAACAAGTGTTTTGATCCGTGGCAAAGAAAGTACAGTCTATCATGCTGGTGATACAGGTTTATCTGCTGAAATGATTCTTATAGGTGAACTCTACACTATAGATGTAGCACTATTACCTATTGGTAGCCACTTCACTATGGATGTCTTACAAGCCTCAAAAGCAGTAGAGATGCTTAAACCCAAAGTAGCTATACCAATGCATTACAATACATTCCCTGTTATACAGGCTGATCCGAAAAACTTTGAAAAGATAGTAGCAGAGAAATATCCATCAACAAAAGTCATAATACTAGAGCCAGGAGATAAGCTAGACTTGCCCGTGAAGTAGTTTTCTCCCCCGGGAAAGTTATTATCTAACCTCTACCTCTGTATACAATTTTTATCCTCCTTCACTGTACTGAGTTGTTTTAGGTAGGTTAAAATATACTAAACACTAATCTATCCTACCTTCTGGAAGGTGGAGAGCGAATCGTGGATAAACCTACTATTTCACTGTCAGAAAGCGAATATAAAGTGCTAACAAAGGCGGTAGAGAATCTTGATAGAGATAAAGAGTATAGTATCGTCGAAGTAGCTGAGATACTAGGTGAAGATAGGAGTAGATTAGAAGCTATCTTTCGCCTACTATCTTCTAAAAATCTTGTACGCATAAGAGAGGAGGAGATAGAAGAAGTAGTAGTGTCTGATGAGGGAAAGAAGTACCTAGAAGAAGGGTTTCCCGAGGAAAAACTTGTAAATATACTCAGAAGAGAGGGGGGCCAGATAACATTAGATAGAGCTAGAGAAGCTCTAGGAGACCTACTAGATATTGCAATTATAAATGCTGCGCGGAAGAAGTGGATAGTTTTAAGCGAGGGAACTATTCGCTTATCTACAACTACTAGTGTTTCAGCAGAGGAGAGAGATTATTTAAGAAAAGTAGCTTCTGGGGAGAAGATAAACTCTTCTGAATTAAGAGCTCTTAAGAAAAGAAGGCTGGTAAGAGTAGTTAAAAAGAAACACACCTATGTTATTATTCCTAAGGATATAGACTATTTACTTAACAGAATAGTAGTAGAGGTAGGTGCTCTTACAAAAGACTACTTAGTCAGTGGGAGATGGCGGCAGATAAGATTAAGAGAGTACAATATAGCTGCACAGCCACCAAAACTTAGACCAGGTAGAACACATTTCTTCCAAGACTTTATTGAGTTCCTTAGAGATATTATGAAGGAACTAGGTTTTGTAGAAGTAGTCGATAGTCCCGTTGAATTAGAGTTCTGGAATTACGATATACTCTATCAACCACAATATCACCCAGCTAGGAGTGAAACAGATACCTTCTACCTATACTATCCTTCACTAGGAGATATTGATCCATCTCTGGCAGAAAGAGTAGCTATTGCACACAGTAAGGGTGTTGCAGGTAGTACTGGGTGGGGTTATAAATGGTCGGAAGAAATAGCGAGAAAGCTTATATTAAGAAGTCATACAACTGCTGTTAGTGCACGTATACTGGCTCGAAAACCTAAACCACCATTTAGGTTCTTCACTATAGGGAGAGTCTACCGCGTAGAAAAGGTTGATGCAAAACATCTACCAGAATTCCACCAAATGGATGGAATAGCCAGCGAAGAGAATACTAATCTAAGATGGTTACTCGGTATGCTCTCTGAGATCCTCGAAAGAATGGGCTTCTCGGAGTATAAGTTTAGGTTTGCATACTTCCCTTTCACAGAGCCATCGATAGAAGGTTATGTAAAGATAGGGGATACATGGATTGAGATACTAGGTGCTGGTCTCTTTAGACCAGAAATGCTAGAAGTACTTGGGGTTAACTACCCAGTAGCAGCATGGGGTATAGGGCTCGAAAGACTTGTCATGGCTTTATATGGTTTAAACGATATTAGACAGCTCTACAGTGGTGAAGTAGAGTTTATTCAGTCTATGAAAATTAGGTGGAAGAAACATGCCAACATTTAGATACGCTACTAATAGAGTAGAGAAAGTCTTAGGGCTTAAAATAGACGAAGCTATTAAGGTGCTAGAGAAGGTTAAAGCCGAGATAGAAAGTGTCGGAGAGGACTATCTTGTCATAGAATTAGAAGTCGATAGACCGGATATGTATAGCTTAGAAGGCATTAAGAGGCAGATTGATGGCCTCCTTGGTAGAGAAGTAGGTATACCTAGGTATACTCTAGTTGACTCAGATATCTCTATAAAAGCTGATTCTGTTCCACCACGACCCTATGTAGCTGGTGCAGTAATCTGGGATGTTAATGTAGACGAATTTTTCATAGAAGAACTTATACAGTTTCAGGAGAAGTTACACAATGCTATTGGTAGGAATAGGAGTAGAGTGGCTATAGGCTTACATGATCTAGATAAACTACCATCTAGAGAAATAAGATATGTTCTCGATGATATAGACAGAGTATATTTCACCCCTCTTCACTATGATAGAAAAATGAGTCTCAGAGAAGTCCTGGAGACTACACAACAAGGAATATTATATGGGAGTATATCTAGGAGAGACAATAAACACCCAGTACTCTACTCTGGTACAGAGGTTATAAGTGTACCACCAGTTATAAACTCTGATATAACAGCAATTGAACCAGGTACAAAAAACATCTTCATAGACATTACTGGTACTGAGCTAAAACCAATACTCGATACTCTCTCTATACTTGCAGCTAATCTCTCTGAAAGATCCAACAGAGTAATAGGCTATGTAACCGTATCTTCGCCAATAGGTAATCTGAAAGAACCATCGATGGAGGTAAAAGAGATGAGGATTAGTCTCTCATACATCTCCAGTATGCTAGGGAAGAACTACACATCAGAGGAGGTAATCAATGCTCTTAAAAGAGCAAGATTTGATGTAGAAGAAGTACAGCTCAATGACGTGGTAGTGAAAATTCCTAGATATAGAATAGATATACTACACCAAATAGATATTGTTGAAGAAATAGCACTATTCTATGGTATTGAGAGTATCGATTATATCAAACCAACACTTATGCTCAGAGGAAGACTTACAGGCTATACTTACTGGGAGAGAGCAGCTAGACAAATACTTACTGGCCTAGGTTTTACCGAGGTAATGACTTACACACTAGTATCATGTAAACAGCAAACTCAACTTGGCGAGGTAAGTGATCACCTACTAGTTAAAATAAAGAACCCAGTTAGTACTGGAACTGACTGTCTTAGAGCTTCTTTAATACCTAAGCTTATCGAAACTGCATCATTAAATAAGCAATATATCCCTCTTAGACTATTTGAACTTGGCGAGGTAGTAATTACAACCGATAAAAATGATAAAAAAGTAGAGAGTAAAAGAAAACTCGCCATAATTTATATGGATGATAAAGCTGGTTATGAAGATATTCAAGCTGTGGTTTATACACTTCTAGAAACAATGGGTCATTCTATTGAGAAGATAGAGCCTCTAGTAAACACCAAAGTATTTATCAAAGGGAGAGCAGCCTCTCTACGAGCTTCTAATGGTATAACAGCTATTCTAGGAGAAGTGCATCCCGAGATAATAGAAATCATAGGAATAGATTATCCTATTGCACTAGCAGAGATAGATTATACTGATATAGTTAAACTATAGAATGTAGTCGTCCTCTAAAGAGCTAGTATAGTTGAGCACTGTACCCCGCCCCTAACACACGGCATCATCGTCGCTCATTGAGCGCCTCTGCCAGCTCTCATAAGGCGGGGCCCATTAGTATTACATAAACCTAAGATACTACTTATAATCTTTAAATCCCTAATCTATCTGTTGTCATGACTTGAGTAGCTACTAATACAGGTGACATTATGGATCTCACCAGACGTATAGAAATAGTATCGCGGAATACCGTAGAAATAATAACTTACAATGAGTTAGAGAAAGTTTTAGCAGAGAAAGACAGAGTTAGAGCATATCTTGGCTTTGAGCCTAGCGGTTTATTTCACATAGGCTGGCTTATTTGGGCTTATAAAGTCAGAGATCTAATAGAAGCTGGAGTAGAATTCTACCTCTTGGCTGCTACATGGCATGCATGGATAAATGATAAGCTCGGAGGAGATCTGGAACTAATAAAACGAGCTGCCGAGCATGTTATAGATGTACTTGAAGCTATAGGTATCAGTAGGACTTCATACAAGCTTGTTTACGCCGAAGATCTCATATCTGATCCATCGTATTGGGGTCTTGTAATAAAAATCTCTAAGAACAACACACTAGCAAGAATTAGAAGAGCTCTAACAATCATGGGTAGAAAAGCAGAAGAAGCTGAAATAGATGCATCTAAGCTCATATACCCAGCTATGCAGGTAGCTGATATCTTCTACCTCGATGTTGATATCGCATTAGGAGGCACAGATCAACGTAAAGCCCATATGCTAGCTAGAGACACAGCAGAGAAGCTTGGATTCAAAAAAGTTGTTGCACTACATACACCACTTCTAACAAGTCTACAAGGTATTGGTAGACATGATACTTCGAGTATCAGTGAGGATATTCATGCAGTTGAATTTAAGATGAGTAAATCAAAACCAGAAACAGCGATATTTGTCTATGATCCACCAGAAGTAATAGAGAAGAAAATAATGAAAGCATATTGTCCACCCAAAGAGGTAAAATACAACCCAATTATTGAGATCAACAAGTATATCTTATTTGTCCAACCTGATTTTTCACTAACAGTAGAAAGACCTAGTAAATACGGTGGGACAATAACTATTGAAAACTATCCCGAACTAGAGAAAATATACAGAGAAGGAAAGCTACATCCACTTGATCTAAAAAAAGCAACAGCTAAATCTCTATCATCTCTCCTAGAACCTGTAAGAAAGTACTTTACATCTAGTAGACAAAAAATGAAGATACTAGAAGAACTAGGACTAAGAGTTACAAGATGAGGACATAAAAATAAGCAATACACTTATGCTCACGCTTCCACACACATATATATGCTTATTTTGTTAGAAAATACAAAGCGAGAAATAATGATACACTGAGGGCGATAATAACACTTACTACGTAGAACTACTAGTAAAGGGTGGTTATAGTTGAAATACCTTGTAAAAGCTAGAATCGAGGTAGAAGGCCTAGTAGATAAACATGATATTATAGGGGCAATATTTGGACAAACAGAAAACCTCTTTGGAGAAGACTTCGACTTAAGAGAACTACAAGAACGTGGTAGACTCGGTAGAGTACTAGTTGATGTAAAACACCAAGGAACAAAAACTGTTGGAGAAATCCAAATACCATCTAATCTAGATAGAGTAGAAACAGCTCTACTAGCTGCTATGGTGGAGTCAGTAGATAAAGTAGGTCCGTATAGAGCTAAAATACAAGTCGTTGATATAATCGATATGAGATCAGAGAAATTAAAGAAAATAATAGCTCGTGCAAAAGATCTTCTACGATCATGGAGTCTCTATAAAACACCCGACTTAAGAGAAGTCCTCAGAGAAATAGGAGAAGTAGTAAAGAAGGTAGATGTAATAGAGTATGGACCGGAAAAACTACCTGCCGGCCCAGACATCGATAAGAGTAGCGAAATAATAATCGTAGAAGGTCGTGCTGATGTAATAAACCTACTAAGATATGGTTACCGTAACGTCATAGCTATAGGAGGAGCTAGGGACAAAATACCTGCTACTATAGTGAAACTAGCTAGGTCTAAGAAAACAATAGCATTTGTAGATGGCGATCACGCTGGTGACTTAATCCTGTGGGAGCTCCTAAAGGTTATAGATATAGACTACGTAGCAAGAGCTCCGCCTGGAAAAGAAGTGGAAGAATTAAGTGGAAAAGAAATTGCTAATGCTCTTAGCAACTTAGTACCAGCAAAGGAATATCTACAACTACTCGAGAAAAGGCTAAAAGTTCCACCTAGAAAGAAACCTGCTGAAAAACCAGCAGAGATCAAAATACCTAAATCTATAGAAGTTATCGAAGAAAAACCAATAGAGCCAATAGTACAAGTAGAAGCTATCGAAGGAATAGAAATCCCTTCACATATTCTCAGTGAAGCTAAAAATATACAAGCAACTCTAGAAGCCCTGATCTTTGACGAGAAATGGAATCTAATTGAAAAACTACCCGTTAGGGAAGTATACGATAGGCTAGAAAAAATCGAGCCTGGAAAAGTATGGGCAGTTATATTTGATGGAATAATAACTCAGAGAATGCTAGATATAGCTTCTGAAAAAGGCATAAAGCTACTAATTGCAAGCAGAATAGGCTCTATAGAGAAGAGACCTAAGGGTATCATTATGCTTACATTTAATGATCTATTCTGAGGCTTAAACCTAAAATTATATAGCCAGAGAGAGCCCAGGTAAGAGGAGAAGTAGAGTAGCTAGCGATATAATATAGGCGATCTTTTCCCCCTTTTCTCCTAATCTCTCTTTTAATACCTCTCTTACTACATGAGCACCATCAGTTATGAAGAGAGGAGCTGCATTAATTGCTCCAATTCCTAGGTTAACAACAAATACATACCAGACTATGTAGAAAAATGAAAGTGCATAACTCAGCGGTAAACCTATTTCAACTAGTTTCGATGGAACAGTATTAAAGGAGACACCTATTCTCTCATAATCTCTCTCTTCGCTATTACTACTAATACTAGGTTTTACTACAGTAATTTCTTCTCCATCCAGAGTTCTAAATACGACAACTAGAGTTAAATTACTCAATGTACCGCTATTTTTCTCTCTTAGATCCACTAAGTATTCTATGAAGTCCCTCAACTCTTGAAACTTTGTACTATTAGCTTCTATTTCTGTAACAATAGTATTAGGCTTTAAGCCGTAAGCCTCAGCCCACGAGCCAGGCGCTACATCTGAGACTACTATATAGAAACCCCCACTCAGAAGTAGTGATAGTAGCATCCACACTATAAGTGCAATAATACCATTAAAGAAAACACCTGCTGAGTAGATCCGTAACTTACTCCTCAGCGGTGTTTTTCTCAACTTATCTTCATGCGGCTCAACAAATGCTGCTGGAATTAATCCACCAAGTATAACTATCCCAGTTGATTTAACAGGTACACCTGATATGCGTGAAGCAAGTGCATGCCCTAGTTCATGTAAAATTATTGCGATAGACAATCCAGGTAGCAGATACAGAAATGTCTCAATACTTATTGTCAATCCAGGTATTATAGGTGTAGCTATAGGTATTCGCTCACCCTTCATGAGGATAGATGCAATATTCTTCGCAACCATGAAATATAAGAGTGCTGCAAGAATAGCAAGCACAAATACTCCTACGTCGAGAAATACTAAGAGCCTCTTTTTACCATAAAATCTTTCAATCTGCTTAAATTCATACTTAAATCTAATAACAACAACAAGAGGAGAAACAAGTATTCTCTCACTCTCTTCTCTACCTCTATATCTAATGAGATAGATAATACTAGTAGCTGAAAACCATGCTAAGAGGTATAGCAGAAGTATTCTCCCTATGTCCAAGATGCTACACTTCCCCACTACCTACTGTAATACTGTTAAATATATCCTACAATAATAGTTTCTAAAAATTTCTCCGAATAGATTAACAAGATAAACCAGTTTATATCATAATGAGTAAATGGTCGATGAGGGTAGATGCAGGAGCAATGGTTCGAGAAAAGATAGAGAGAAAAGGAGAGTATAGAATAGTAGTATATGATAAAGAACAGTGGAGCTTGTTACGTAAACTTAGACAAGAAGCCCTCAAAGTAATGGAGGCTTTAGTAATACGGAGAATATTCTGTATCGTCCATGGAAGTATAGCACGGGGAGATGTACATGTAAATAGTGATATCGATGTATTTATACCAGAACCTATAAGCCCAGTAATTGTAGAAATAGCTATAACTAGCCATGGTTTCTCTATATCCCATAAAACTATTGTACAAGCTACTCCCTATAGTACACCTAAGGCGTATATTAGTCTTGATAGTTTCGAGAAGAGAGTAGTATCTTTTCCATTAGCTAAGCTATCCAAGACAGAATACGAGTTCTACTACTTTGGTGGTGCACTAGATTATGAAGGACTACTGAGAAATAATAGAGTACCTGGTGTAAATAAGAAATTATTGCTCATAGAGCCTACAAGTGAAGGGCATATAGAGAGCCCAGTAATTGGTAGAGAAGCTGAAGTAGCTAAGAAGGTAGGAATTAGTATAGATACTGTAATTGAGCGAGTACGTGTACTATCTCGTAGAGATATTCACGGTAGGACAGGTGTTTTTATTAAAACAGTCTTAAGTTCTAGTGAACCTATCGAGGAAGCAGTGAAAAAGCTTGCTGATGAAAATCCTGTTTTTAGGAGATTCTTAATCACGAGGAATTCTCCCTTTATCTGATATCGCTTAGCTTAACTGGGTATCTCAGGAGAGCTATTACACCTCCTAATCCTCTAATTTTATGTGATACTGGTGCTTCGCCACTAACAATTACTATTTCTGCATTTGTTTGATCTGAGTATTCCATGATGTTGTGGACTTTCTGTCTAATTTCTATATCAATTGATCTAAGAAGCTCATCAACTATTAGAACTTTCTCGACAGCTCCTATTTCTGCAGCTTTCTCGACAAAATCTATTGTATAGGCTACTTTCTCTGGATTAACTGCTAGTCTTTTCTCGAATTCCTCTACGAGTTTTTCAGCCTTAATTATCGAGGCTTCTTTTAATGCTTCTTGTATGATACCTCTCCTTAGAACTTCATATATTCCTGCTTCTCCTCCAGCTGAGACATTATCTTTGAGTATCTTAACTCCAGTTCTCCTCTCTCTAAGGTTTTCGACTAGTTTATCCTTGATCAAGCCTGGTCCTGCTACTAAGATGAATAGAGGTTTTTCTTCTTCAAAATATTTTGTTATCTTCTTAGATAGACTGGAAATTGCCTTGTGGAGAATTTGCTCTCGTTGAGCAGGATCAGCTTTTCCTGGCAAGTTTAGATGGTCACTTTCGATAATCTTTACACCTTGCTCTCTAACGATAGCAATAGTGTATTCATCATAGTCTATTGCTACTATTATTACAGGTGGATAGTTATATGCCATTTCTATCCTTCTTAGAATATTCTTCGGCCATCCATGGGGCTTCTCTATCTCGACTTCAGTACCTATGTCGATACTAATAGTGTGATATTTTCCTCTAACGCTATACTTTTCGGGGCCCTCAACTACTACTCCTCTGACTCTAAGACGGGTTGTAAAAGGCTGAAACTCTATTGATGATACTTTTATCTTAAGTGTCATAGGTATCCTAGAACTTCTCCCAGAGCCTCTCTCGCCGAAATGTATCTCTCTGAACGTTCTTGCTTTTACGTAGTCATCAACTTGTATGATAGTTGAGAGTAGCCATATATCGTCTATTGATTCGGGTACAAGTTTGACTCTTCCATGCTTTAGATCTTTTAACAATATCCTCATTACTTTAGCCTTGTAAAGGAGCTACAAAAGGGGCTAACTAATGATTTGTGGCTATATTATTGAGACCCCATCTTTGTCAGAGCTAGAAGAAGTTTATAGTATTGAACTAGAGTCTTTCGATAACCCATATCCATTATGGTATCTACGCATACTGTACGAACTTAGTAATGGCAAATACTTCTTAGTATCACGTAACGAAAACGGTAGAATAGATGGCTATCTAGCAGCTATTCCTCGTAAAGATGGTTTATGCCATATTGCATCGATAGCAGTATCACCTAAGTGTAGAAGACAATATGTCGGCTCAGCGTTACTTCAGAGCATCTTCGAGATCTGTTCTAGTGATAACTACAAGGTATTCCTCGTGGAAGTTTACCTCTATGATTATAATGCACAGAAGTTCTACATAATGAACTCGTTTAAGCCAGTAAAAATAATCCCTCATTACTATGGAAGAGATAAACACGCACTAGTGATGATAAGGGAAGAAGTATAGGTAGCAGATATAAGATTATCTTACAAACTCTTAACTGGGGTATCCATTAGTGGAAACTATAGAGTTTATTCCCCTCGATGTGAGCTATGAAGTCGTTGGAAGAGAACCTGTAATAGTTCTTTGGGGCATAACTACGAACGGCGATCGCGTAGTATTATTCGACAAGAGATTTAGACCATACTTCTATGTGCTTCCAGATAGTGATGATCAGTCGCTACTCAATAAACTATCTACACGTATAAAATCTCTAAGTAAAGCAAGAAGCCCCATTATTAGTATCGATATTGTCGAGAAGAAATACTACGGTATTCCTCGTCGTGCACTGAAAGTAACTACAGTAGTACCTGAATATGTAAGAGAATATAGAGAGGAAGTAAGGAAGATAGATGGTGTTAAGGAGGTACTTGAAGCTGATATAAGATTTGCAATGCGGTACCTAATCGATAAAGAAGTCTATCCATTCGATGTGTATAGAGCAACTGTAGAGGAAATTAGTAGAGATAATAGATTTAGAGTCGACAAAGTTTACGAACTAGCTAAGGATATGGAGAAAGTGGGAACTGTAGGACCAGATATACTATCGCAATTAAGAATCATGGCATTCGACATAGAAGTATATAATCAACATGGTACTCCAAGTCCAGAAAGAGACCCTGTTATAATTATATCAGTTGCATCTAATACTGGCGAGGAAAAAACCTTCTTAGCTGAAGACCACAATGATGCTAGAATAATTAGAGAATTTGTGGAGTATATACGGTATACAGATCCTGACATAATTGTTGGATATAATAACAACAATTTCGATTGGCCTTATCTTCTTGAACGTTCTAAGCGTATAGGTATCAAACTTGATGTTTCAAGGAGAGCTGGAACAGAACCTGCAACAAGTGTTCATGGTCATATATCCATAGCTGGTAGATTAAATGTTGATTTATATGACTATGCCGAAGAAATCCCAGAGATCAAAGTAAAGACACTCGAAGAAGTAGCAGAATACTTAGGAGTCATGAAGAAGAGCGATAGAACACATGTAAACTGGTGGGATATCCCTAAGTACTGGGATGATAAAACAAAACGCGGAATCCTCGTTAAATATGCTCTAGATGATGTAAAAGCTACCATAGGCTTAGCAGATAAAATTATACCTTTTGCTATCCAGCTGTCTAATGTAACTGGCCTACCACTTGACCAAGTAGGTGCAATGAGTGTCGGTTTTAGATTGGAATGGTATTTAATGCGTGTAGCCTTCAAAATGAATGAATTAGTGCCCAACAGAATAGAGCGGAAAGAAGAGAGCTACCGTGGAGCTATTGTACTTAAACCACTTAGAGGCCTACACGAAGATATAGCTGTCTTAGATTTCAGCTCGATGTATCCAAATATCATGATAAAATACAATGTTGGCCCAGATACTCTAAGAAAAAATGGCTTAGAAATAGGCTTGTGTAATATAGCCCCAGAAGTTGGTCATTGTTTCAGAAAAGAACCACCTGGTTTCTTTAAATCTGTTTTATCAACTTTGCTCAGGTTGAGAAAAGAAGTCAGAAATACTATGAAGAGATTCCCAGCTAATAGCCCAGAGTATAGGATCTTAGATGAACGACAACGTGCTCTAAAATTACTTGCAAATGCAAGCTATGGCTATATGGGCTGGGTTGCTGCCAGGTGGTACTGTAGAGAATGTGCTGAAGCTGTTACAGCATGGGGGAGAAACCTCATACTAAGCTCTATAGACTACGCGAAGAAACTAGGTCTAAAAGTCATATATGGAGATACCGACTCTCTCTTTGTTGAATACAAAGAGGATCTTGTGAGAAAACTTATAGACTATGTAGAGAATAAGCTAGGTTTCGAGATAAAAATAGACAAAATATATAGGAGAGTCTTCTTTACTGAGGCAAAGAAGCGGTATGTCGGACTACTCGCTGATGGAAGAATAGATATTGTTGGCTTCGAAGCAGTACGTGGTGACTGGTGTGAACTAGCTAAAGAAGTACAGGAGAAAGTTGCAGAAACGATACTGAAAACCGGTAGTATCGATGAAGCAGTTAACTATGTAAAAAAAGTAGTAGAAGAACTCTCGAAAGGAAGGATACCACTTGAGAAATTAATCATATGGAAGACTCTCAGTAAGAAACTCAGCGACTACGATCAAGAGGCCCCCCACGTAGTTGCTGCGAGGCGCATGGAGCAAGCAGGCTATAAAGTATCTCCTGGTATGAAAATCGGATATGTTGTAGTAAAGGGTAGAGGGAAGATAGCTCCAAGATCTTATCCATACTTCATGGTAAGTGTAGATAAAGTCGACATTGACTACTATGTTGATCACCAGATAGTTCCTTCAGCTATGAGAATTTTAGGATACTTTGGTGTATCAGAGAAGAGAGTAAAGACTACAATGAGGGGCCAGAAGAGTCTCTTCGATTACCTAGCTAGAACGTAATACAATTAAACGCAGTAGAGATAATCTTCGTGCAGGTGTACAAAAGTAGGATGAAGCTTGTTTCATGGAAATCGCTTACCTGGATTATAAAGAGATCTGATGTAGTTCTCGAGGTAGTTGATGCTCGTGATCCTATTGCAACACGAAGCTATAGGCTAGAAAAACTCGTTAAGAAGCTAGACAAAAAACTAGTAATAGTTATCAATAAATCAGACTTGGTTCCAAGACATATTGCTGAGAAATGGAAGAAGATATTTGTAGAAGAGGGTATACCTACAACTTACATAGCAGCTAATCAACATAAAGGTACACGTATTCTTCGAAAGACTATAAAAGAAGTTGCAGAGTTCTCTCCTATTGTAGTAGCTGTAGTTGGATTTCCCAAAACTGGAAAGTCTAGCATCATTAATGCTTTAAAGGGTAGACATAGTGCATCTACAAGTCCTATCCCAGGGAGTCCTGGATATACTGTACAAGCTAGGCTGTATAGAGTTGGGAGGACTCTTTACTTAATAGATACACCAGGGATAATACCAGTAGAAGGTGGTGAATTAGAGTCAGTAATTAGAGGTAAACCACCAGAACAGCTAGATGACCCAGTTAAACCAGCTATACAACTGCTTCGAAGAGCATTAAAGTATAATCCTAGATCTGTAAAAGAAGCTTATGGTATAGAAGAAACCGATCCTTATAGAATACTCGAACTAATAGCTCTTAAGAGAGGGTGGAGGTATAAATCTGATAGAGAACCACTTATAGAAGAAGCAGCACGTACTATTATCAGAGACTACCATGAAGCCAAGTTACGTTTCTATATACCTCCTGAAGAATACTTATCTAGGAAGAGGAGAACATCTATTGTCTAAAAAGATAGTTATCTCTGGCAGACCGGGTATAGGGAAGACAACAGTCTTCAAAAAAGTAGTTGATAGATTACGTTCTCGTGGCTACTATGTGGTTGGCTTTTACTGCCCAGAAGTTAGAGTTAGAGGATCAAGGATAGGATTTCGTATTATAAGTTTAGATGATGTTGTTGAAGAATGGCTTGCACATATAAGTAACTGTTCAGGGCCTAAAATAGGGAAGTATCGTGTATGCTATAGTGCAGAAAAAGTCGCTAAGCATGTCATTAGTAGGATAAGTGAAGCTAGTATACTAGCTATAGACGAAATAGGCCCCATGGAGCTCAAACTGCCTAGTACGAGAAATGCAATTATAGAAATGCTTAAAGCCGATAAACCAGGAATCTATGTTGCTCACTATAGATTATCTGATAAAGAGATACTGTATCTACTCAGAGACTCGACGAAGTATATTGTAAATGAGTATAACCGAAATTCTATAGTAGATAAAATCTTTAATGAAATCATGGATTTACTAAGATAAGTCTCCATAGTTTTCTAAGTCTAGAAAACCGTTAAAGCCTCCTAACAGTAACGAGAGAGAAGGGGATAGCACGTTGAGCGAGCAATGTAGCAAGTATAGAGTCGTTATTGGCGAAAAGACAATCAATATCACGCCATCGATCCTAGAAGTTATACATGAGTATCTGCATAGGCCTATGAGCCTAGAGGAACTAGCAGCAAAATTAGGGTTAGAAACTTGGGAAGAAGCATATGAGTTCATCAAGAATATCCCTGGATGGACTATGTGGATGCCAAGTACGTTATGGCGACGAAAACTAGAGAAAGAAGGCTGTTTAGAACTTTTGAAAGAGTAACGCTATTGTCTATCTGACGAGAGCATAACAACCTGTAGTTTTTTCGTATATCAGTCCATCCCGTCTAAAGCTCCTAATGGCTTCTTCTACTATTGAAGACTCTATCCCCTCTTGTGCAGCACGTTTCTGTATTTCTCTGACAGGTGCACACTCTCTTCCCTCCTCTAGTTCACTTATTATCTCCATTATCCTTGTCAGTTTCTCCCTCCTACTCTTTGGCTTACCTGTCATTATAGTGTCGATATCGATTTGGCCACTCTCAACATCAACACCAGCACTTTCTAAGAAGGTTCTTGTTAGTCTTATTGCAGCTTCAGCATCTTCACTTGTTACTTCATTCCTAAG
>JALTYD010000079.1:0-1569 GCA_027046525.1 Pyrodictiaceae archaeon | reverse complement strand
TCTGCTAATCTTACGAGTGCTTCTAGCTGTCTAGTAGTTATGGGTATAGGGCTTTCTGTGTTATCATAGCTAGTTCTGCGCATCTCTACGTAGAACTCTTCAAGAACTTTTAATGCCTCCTCTGTCAGTCTAGGTCTGATATATCTTCTTGCATAGCTTATATATTTCTTAAGTAGAGTAGGATCTATTTCAGCTTTAACTTTCTCGACGTCTTTGTGTACTTCAAGGACATATCGTGCTAATTTTCTATCTCTCTCTGGGTTTGGTTCATCTCTTACTATGAAGATTAAGTCGAACCTGGATAATATAGTTGGTGGGAGATTTATATTATCGGCTAGAGGTCTATTGGCTAAATATCTACCGAATTTCGGATTACCTGCAGCTATTACAGTTGTCCTAGCATTCAGTCTTGCTACTATCCCGGCTTTTGCTATACTGACTATTTGCTGCTCCATTGCTTCGTGAATCGCGCTTCTATCGTCTTCTTTCATTTTGTCTATTTCGTCGATTGCTGCTACGCCGCCATCTGCTAGTACGAGAGCTCCTGCTTCGAGGTAGTATTCTCCTGTTGTTTTATCCCTTACAACAGCAGCAGTAAGACCTGCTGCTGTTGCACCTTTACCTGTAGTATATATTGCTCTAGGAGCTATTCTAGCAACATATTGAAGCATTTGGCTCTTAGCTGTACCTGGATCACCAACCAAGAGTATATGTATATCGCCTCTTATTCTTAGTCCATCAGTTGTTATCTTTGGTACACCGCCGAAGAGTGCTAGTGCTATTGCTTCTTTTATAGCCCAATGACCGTATATCGTAGGTGCTATACTAGCTACAATCTTTTTATGTATCCATGGATCTCTTGCAAGAGCTTTTATTCGTTCTTCATCTTCACGAGTTATTACTACTTCTTCTAATGTTTTCTGGGAAATTTCAACATGGATAGCGTCTATGTAGAGATCATATATTATTCTCCTCTTATGAGCACTATCTGGCCTAACTCTAACAATACCCACGATATTTATTCTATCACCTGGACGTGTAGTATCGACAAGTTCTTCTTTTAGAACGATCTCTAAGCTACGAGGCAGCTGACCCGATGGTACTTCTTCTGGTCTTTCTTGGAGAACTACTTTTTGCCAATCTGTAAGATTAGACTTCTCTAAGACTAGAGTAAAAGAGCCGCTTGATAGACCACACTCTGGACATATTGATGGTTTCTCTATAATTTCTTCTACTATCTCTCCTTCAGGTGGCCATTCGAAGAGATGACACCCTTGATCTTTACTGCAGTGTTTGAAAACAGCTCTAACTATTTTTTCCTTTACTGGTGTCATTCTTACGAGTATACCTTCTAGCATCACTAGTTTACCTATGTGTGTACTGCGTATACTTCTTAATGGGGTTACTTTGTGTAATGCTCTTACTCTAAAGTAGAAGCGTTGATATTTTTGTGCATATTCGGGATCTTCGAGCTCAATTAGTTCGCGTAAAGCTTCATTAGCATAGCGTAGGACTAGATCAGGCTCATCCACCAGTTTTTGAGCTAGGTAGGTGTCATAGATGTAAAGA
>JALTYD010000078.1 GCA_027046525.1 Pyrodictiaceae archaeon | reverse complement strand
CTACTATATAGTAGAATTAGGAGAGAATGATACATAATAGTTAATTGTAGTAACTCTATGTATATTCTCCACAAGGAGTAGTGAGAGTATGCAGAGAATACCAGTAGCAATGACTATTGCTGGTAGTGATAGTGGTGGAGGAGCAGGTATACAAGCAGATTTAAAGACATTCGCAATAATGGGTGTCCATGGCACGAGTACTATTACGAGTATAACTGCACAGAATACTAGAGAAGTAAGAGCTATACACGATATCCCTCCAGATATAGTTGTATCACAGATAGAAGCTGTTGCAGACGATATAGGAGTAGATGCTGCAAAAACTGGAATGCTCAGTAACTCTAACATAATAAGAGCAGTAGCAAAAACTATCGATAAATATAGCTTCCCACTAGTCGTAGATCCTGTTATGGTAGCTAAGAGTGGAGCTAGACTATTAAGACAAGAAGCTATTGATACACTGAAGAAAGAGCTTATCCCTAGAGCTACTATAGTAACACCGAATATACCTGAAGCAGAAGTACTAACTGGTATAAAGATAACAAGTAGAGAAGACCAGAAGGAGGCAGCGAAGATAATAGTAGAAGAACTAGGTGCTGAAGCAGCTGTAGTAAAAGGAGGTCATCTGAGTAGTAGAGAAGCACTAGATATACTATACTATAATGGAGAGTTTTTAGAGCTACGTAGGGAGAGAGTCGAGAAGAAAACTACTCATGGTACAGGCTGTGTATTCTCAGCTGCTATAGCAGCAGGACTTGCAAAAAAGCGTAGTATCGTTGATGCTGTTAGAGTAGCAAAAGAAGTTGTTACAGTAGCAATAGAGTATGGACTAGAGATTGGAAGAGGAACAGGTCCTGTAAATCCTGTTGCTCTACAAGAGATACCTGCTGAGAGATGGAGAGTTATTATGAACTTAAGAAAAGCTGCCAAGATCTTAAGACAAGAAGAAGAAAGTGTAGTAAAACTTGTACCAGAGGTTCAGATGAATATAGCTATGAGTATACAACCACTATATGCTAGGAGTATACTTGATGTTGCTGCTTTCCCTGGTAGAATAGGTAGAGCTGGTAGTAGACTAGTATTTAAATCAGATCCAGAATTTGGTGTCTCTGAGCATATGGCTAGACTAGTACTTGCTGCACAAAACTACAATCCAGCTATTAGGAGTGCAGCTAATATAAAATATAAGCCAGATGTTATAGAAGTAGCGAGAGAAATCGGTCTATTTGTCGCCAAGATCGACAGAAGGAAAGAACCACCACATATTAGGATGAGAGAAGGTGCAACACTTCCCTGGATGGTAGCAACTGCTGTTGAGATATATGGGAGAGTCCCCGATGTAATATACGATGAAGGTGATATAGGTAAAGAGCCTATGGTTAGAATTCTAGCAGATAGTGCAGAGAGAGCTGCAGAGATAATAGTATCAATAGCTAGGAAGCTCTAGATATTCTAGGAAACGCTGTAGAGAGTTCTAGTCTCTAGCTACTAGTTTTACTCCTTCTTCTAGTGCACGTATATTCTTCTTATTACTCTCTAGTAGTTTTCTTAGCTCTTCTCTACTAACAATACCATGGCCAGCAAGAATACCTAGTGCTATAATATTCTCATTTCCTTCTAGGCCTAGCTTTTTTGCTACTCTATGTATAGGATACCTATAGTCTGCTTCTATAGTACTACTAACTAGGTCGTTTTCAACTATGAGTCTCGTATAGGTAAATTTCTTCTTCTCGATTTCTTCTAGTGCTTTCTGGTGTAGTACTAGTACTGTGTCGAATACATCAGTAAAAGGTGATACAATAGGCTGAGTAGAATATACTATCCAGCCAATAACTGCTCCTCCTCTGACTTCTGCACCATAGCTCTGTAGTTGTGCAACATAGTATCCTTCAGCAAATAGTGCTTTAGCTAGTAGTGTTGTTGCATATACAATACCTTGTCCCCCAATACCTCCTAGTAGTATACTCTTCTCATCATGTCTAGCCACTCTGTACACCTCTTGCTCTCATACTATAGTCTTGGTATAGTTCTATGTATCCAGGTTTATCTTCTGATTTAAATATACCTACAACTATGCTATCTTCTCCGATTGTGTCTCCTCTCCTAATCTCTTCTACTCTTTTACTATTCTTTAGTAGATCTCTTAGTATACTACTAGGCTTAAGTCCTAGTCTCCTAGCAACATAAGTAGTACATGGAGCTACTACTTCTATATATCTGAAACCTCTACGTAGTCTAAAGAGTGCTTCTCTGATACTATCTTTTAGCTGGAAGAAATGAGCAATAGTCCACCTAGCTACATAGTTTGCATTTGTTTCTCTCAGAACTCTACACATATCTATAGGGTATTCAAATGATCCATAGGGCGTAGTAGTAGTCTCTAGTCCTCTCGGAGTTGTAGGTGATTGTTGGCCTCTAGTCATACCATATACAAGATTATTAACCATGATGACTACTATGTCTAGGTTCCTACGAGCTGCGTGTATTAAGTGAGATATACCTATACTTGCTAGATCTCCATCGCCGCCAATAACTATTACTTCTAGCTTAGGGTTAGCTAGTTTTACACCCATTGCAACAGCTACAGCTCTACCATGGAGTACATGTAGAGAATCTGCTAGTATATAGGGACTCGGTATCCACGATGAACAACCAATACCGCTCACAAAGACATATCCTCTTAGACTAGCTACTCCTTCTTCTTCTAGTGCTTTCGATAGAGCATTAATTACTACCCCATTGAAGCAGCCTGGACAGAATAGTGTTGGTAGTGTCTCTATACGTAGATATTTCTGTGAGAAATGTCTCTTCTTCATCGACTCAGCACCTTCCTAGCTAGCTCTACGAGCTCTCTCGGATAGATAGGCTCTCCTCCACCAACTTTATTAAACGAGTATATCTTCGTATAGTTCTTTGCAGCTCTCTCGATATCGAATACTAGTTGCCCAAGACTCAGCTCGGGGACAATTATAGCTTCTACTCTTTCTGCGAGAACTTCTATAGGTTTAGTATCTATAGGCCATAGTGTTTTAAGCTTTATATACCCAGCTCTAATACCTTCTCTCCTCAGTATCTCTACTGATTTAGCAACACTACGTGCAGTAGATCCATAGGCTACAAATCCTATAATAGCATCATCTATGCCTACTGCTTCGTAGTCGAAAATAGTGTCTCTATTTAGCCATATCTTATCCCATATCCTCTTAACTAGCTTGTAGTGTGTATCAAAACTCCTAGTATCTCTATAGCCAAAACCATCATGTGTAGATCCTGTAACCAAGACATTAAAACCATCACCTAGACGTGGCATTGGTGGTGGAACTCTAGGATCCTCGGAGTAGAATGGTGGCTCTCTAGCTGATCTAGGTCTCCTCCTACTAGGAATACGTACTTCTCCAGCTAGTTCTACAACTTCTCTACCATGTCCTATAAACTCATCAGATAGTACTACTACAGGTGTCCTTAGCTCCTCGGCAATAGTAAATGCTCTAATAACTAGATCATAGCACTCCTGTGGAGACGATGGAGCTAGTACTGGGAGAACTTGATCGCCATGACGGCCCCACCTAGCTTGCATTAAATCACCTTGTGCAGGTTTTGTAGCTTGGCCTGTTGCTGGACCAGCTCTCATAACATCTACAACTACTAGAGGTGTCTCGGTCATTACAGCATATCCTAGTCCTTCTTGCATCAGTGAGAATCCTGGACCACTAGTAGCAGTCATAGCTCTAGAACCAGCCCATGATGCACCTATAAGAGCATTTATAGCTGCAATTTCGTCTTCTACTTGTACAAATACTCCTCCTCGTCTCGGGAGCTCTCTAGCCATTAAATGCATAATCTCACTAGATGGTGTTATAGGATAGCCAGCATAGAAGTTACATCCAGCTGCAAGAGCACCATATGCAACTGCTTCATTACCCGTTATGAATACTCTATTCATCTATGTTCTCACCACAGGTGACTGATATAGAGAAGTCTGGGCAGAAGTACTCGCATAGTCTACAACCTCTACACTCTCCAACAACTATAGGGTAGTAGTAGCCAGTAGCACTAGTTTCTCTACTTAATCGTAGAATCTTGGGAGGACAGATATCTATACATATACTACATCCTTTACATA
>JALTYD010000077.1 GCA_027046525.1 Pyrodictiaceae archaeon | reverse complement strand
TAACAATACTTGGAAAAGGTGCTGAATCGCTTAACTCGCTTATAAGAAGCTTTCTCGAAATATTTAGCACAAATATTAAGGAAAAAATGAATCTCCTCTTAACCTCTATAGAACTAATATCTCTGACTTCTGTTGTCATCGTACTCACTATAGTATTTTCATCTATTCTTTATGAGTCAAATATAAGCTACATAACAACTATGCTTATAGGATGTCTAGCTCTGCCATTATCGTATGCTGCTAGATTAACACCACTAAAAGTCTACACTTGGAGAAAATCTATAAAGAGTATATTCTATGACTTTCTACATATACTACTAACGCTAGTAGTCCTCGGAGTAGTTTCTACGAGGAAACCTTATGGAGAACTATACTATTTACAGATAGGGATTATCATCTTTCTACTATACTTATCTACTAATAGCATTTACAATATCATAAAACGTCTAAGACTATATAGAGCAACTATAGAAATATTAAGAATAATAGCCTATTCATTTTCATCAGGCTCCTTCAAAACAGACTATCTGGTAAAAGTAATAAAAGATCACCCTACAGGGAAGGATACTATCTCTCACCAGATAATCTATACACTACGAACAGGTAGACAGTTTACTAATAACAATACTAGACTAACTTACATTATAACAAAATTAATAGCTTTACTGATAAGAGGAGGTAGAGATGCAAGTAAAACACTAGTAATAGCAACCGATTTACTCGATACAGTAACAAAAACATTAGCTACTACACTATACAAAGGCTTAATCTATATTCTTCTCTCAGGCATAAGTCTAGGAATAATCTCTCTCACCATTATATATGTATCAAACCTACTCGGCACAAGCACGCAGATACAATCAGCTCTTGAAATCTCATTAACACTAGCCAGCAACATCGATATAGTACTTCCAGTAATCATAATAGGTTTAATAACAAGCTATGCAATATCATTTGCAACAACAAATACTACTAGAACCAATATAGCATCTCCTTTATTAATTCTTGTTTACTTATACGCACACTAGTATACTCCTTCGAAACTACAAGCCTATAAGGACTTTCCAGCCTCTCTTAGAAGTTTCTCGATATTCTTCCTATATGGAGGTGTAATAATACCAATCTCTGATATTATAGCAGTAACAAGTTCTGGAGGTGTTATATCGAATGCTGGATTAAGTACATTGACTTCTCTAACTGTTATAGGCAATTTACCAAGTATGATACGTACCTCATCTGGATCTCTCTCTTCTATTGGTATTCTTCCTCCCTCTATACTAGGATCAAAAGTAGATATAGGTGCAGCAACATAGAATGGTACTCTATGCCTATCTGCGACAATAGCAATCGTATAAGTTCCAATCTTATTAGCAACATATCCGTCTCTCGTAATTCTATCAGCACCAACAACTACTTTATCTACTAATCCTCTACTCATAACATACCCTACCATACTATCCGTAATTAGTGTAACATCTATACCTTCTCTATACAATTCCCATACAGTTAATCTAGCACCTTGCAGAAGAGGTCTTGTTTCTGTAGCAATAACTTTAATATTTTTCCCACTTTCTACAGCAGCCCTTATAACTCCTTCAGCAGTACCATAGCCGCTCGTAGCTAATGCACCTGCATTACAATGAGTTAGAATAGTATCACCATCATTAATTAATGTAGCACCTAATCTACCGAGCTCTATGTTAGCCTTTATATCCTCCTCGTGTATCTTCTTAGCTTCTATAACGAGTTCTTCAGCTATCTCTTTTGGCGATAAACCTCTCTCTAGTAATTGCTCAAATCTACGAGTCATCCGTCTAATAGCCCAGAATAAATTAAATGCTGTAGGCCTAGTCGAAGCTAGAACTCTAGATGCTTCCCTAAATGTATTCTTTAGCTCATCTAGACTCCACCTACTATACCATGCCGAAAGTGCTAGTGCATACGCAGCTGAAACTCCAATAGCAGGTGCTCCTCGAATCTCCATATCCTTAATAGCACTAGCTATCCTACGATAGTCATTACTCTCCCTATAGACTTCTCTCCAAGGTAATTCACGTGTATCTATCCAACGAAGAAAATAATCATTATTCTTTTCTACAAGCTCTATTGGCTTAAACCCAACAGAGTGTTCAGCCATGAATCACACCTACAACACACAATTCTTGTAGACTAATAACTCAATAACCTAACAATGTATAAATAAAGCTAATTATAGTTACCTACGAGTATCACGTACAAAGTAGGTAGTAAGAAGTGACTAAAACTAAAGTAGAAGGTATACTAGTAGATAGCGAGAATAACTTGAAGATCAAAATCATAAACCCCCCGCCTGATAAACAGAAAAACCACTGGCCTCTACCAGCACACGAACTAACAATAATAGAAGCGCTCTACCTCCTCTACCAAGGACTATTAGTAGTACAAGACGAAAAAGGCAACTTACTAGATTTTAGAGAACTCTTAGAAATAGCATCAAAACGAAATCCACACACATGGGTAGAATTCGAAGTATACTTAGACCTAAGGAAGAGAAATCTTCTACCAGTAGAAGGACCCCGTCCAAGATCTTTCCTACTCAGAAAAAACAGGAGAGAAACTATATACACACAGTACATCCTCGTACTAGAAGAGAATACACCAGTAAGAATAAGGTCTTTAATATCGTTCGTTGAAGAAGCACGTAAGAATAAATGGGAGCCCTATGTAGCCATTGTAGATAGATATGGAGATATAACATACTACAAAATCTCCCAGATAGAATTAGAATCACTAAAATCAATGGTGTAGAACTTGTCGAAAATACAACTAGATCCTGTAAGAGGATTCCGAGACCTCTTACCACCATCCTCTCACAAACTGACAACACTAATGCATATCTTCGAAAAACTAGCCCAACAGCATGGCTACCTAGAAATAAAACCACCAACACTCGAACGCTTCGAAATATTCGCGCTAAAATCAGGCGAGGAAATTAGAAGATCAATGTATGTCTTTCACGATAAAGCTGGTAGAGAAGTGACTCTTAGACCAGAAGCTACTGCTAGTATCGCTAGGATCTACCTAAGACATCTAAGACATCTACCTAAACCAATACGTATCTACTACATTATTAACTGCTTCAGATACGAGGAACCCCAATATGCAAGATATAGAGAATTCTGGCAAGCAGGTATAGAGATTATAGGTGGAAAAGGATTAGAGTATGATTTCGAGGCAATAAAACTACTAATGAAATTCTATGAGAAAATCAAAATGACAAACTACATAAAACTAAAAATAGGAAATACTGCGCTCTACAGAAGTCTATTCACACAGTACAAGATACAAGAAGATATACAAGATTATATACTACACCTACTAGATAAGAAACAATACAAAGAAGCAACCAAGTTAATAGAAAAACATAGCCTCGACTCTAAACTGGTGGAGTTCTTAGAAGAACTCTGGAAAAACCCTATAGACCTTGATAAGGCCCAAAAACTAGTTAGTAAATACTACCCAAACCTGGCCATCCACATAGAAGAACTAATAACTCTAAAAAACAGCCTAAATAGCTACAAAAAGCAGCTACCAGTAGAAGTTGATCTATCATTTGCTAGAGGACTAGCCTATTACACAGGAATAATATATGAAGTTACTGTTGAAGACTTCCCAGTAAGTATAGCAGGAGGAGGCCGATACGATACACTAATAGAGCTCTACGGAGGAGAGAAAACTCCAGGAACAGGTTTTGCAATAGGTCTAGACAGAACACTAATAGCTATGGAAAAAATAGGTGTAACCCCTCCTACAGATCCTACTACCAAAATAGCTATAATAATGTTAAAAGATACTCCACTCGACTACGTAGCAGAAGTACAAGACAAAATCATAGAAAACCCATACATGATATCAACTATTTACTGGCATACACGACTACAGAAGATACTACCCCAGCTACAGCAGCAAGGATACACTTATGCAGTAATAATAGGTAGCAAAGAATACCAGAACAGGAGTGCTAGTATACGTAACCTATATACTAAAGAGCAGATAGAAGCTCCACTTGAAAAAATACGAGAATATCTAAAAATCCATAAGTAGAGTTTGCTTAAAATAATAAAATATTATACGAACAATTTGGGAGCACTATTGACTAACAA
>JALTYD010000076.1:13082-17706 GCA_027046525.1 Pyrodictiaceae archaeon | reverse complement strand
CGGAGGAATGCTTCTGCTCTCTTTTTTAGTAGTTCTGCTTCTTCCAGCGACAATATTCTGCACCGGAGCTCGAGAGCTTGTCTGTTTAGATTATGTGTTTAGTTATGTTATATTTAGTGGTAGTGGCTGTGTGTTTGTATGTATTATATATTGTAGTTATCTACTATCTGGGGTGCATATATTGGCTAGCTTAGTAGCTTATATGAGTTCTGGAGATAGTGGTAGTCTAGTCTTAGAAGCTCTTAGTTTGTTGCCTAGTAGTTCTCTCTACGATTCTATAGTATCTTATAGTTATAGTGGAGAGAAGAAGCTTGTTTATCTAAGTAGAGTCGAGTGGGAGTTTCTTAGAGAAGCTAGTCTAGGACTTGTTGGTAGTAGTGGGTTATTTATTGCTGGAGATGGTTTGTGTGTTTTTACAGATGGTGTCCAGAAGAATGGTGTCTACTCTAGGTTGTTTGTTTGTGTCCTCGGTAGACTAGATAGAAGAGTTTTGTATACTTCTTCGCCTCCTAGGATCTCTAGGAGTAATCCTAGGGCTGTTCTAGCTCTCTATGTTAAGAGATTATTGAGTGATGGTCTTGGCTTAGAAGAGCTTGCTACTAAGCTTGTAACGAGTGGAGGAGTTAGAGGAGCTGTTGTCTTCCCTATAGACTATGAGTCTAGTGGTTATAATCTAGTATTAGTAGCTGGTACTAATAGCTATCTATGCATGAAGTATAGAGGTAGAAGTGTTCTCTCTAAGCTAGGTCTTGTAGAAGATAGTTCTTATAGGTGTTATAGTAGTAGAGTTGTTGTTTTTAGAGATTTAGAGAGTAGTGTTATTAGGATTGAGTCAAAGAGTATAGAGCCAGGTAAAGAGTCTATCTCCTAGGTATAGCTAGGTATTACTAGGACATTGTCTTTCTAGATTACTTCTCCTAACTTTATCTGTACTATTGGGTGTATCTAGGACTTGTCTAGTGAGTCTAGAAAGAGATTATCGATGGTTCTCAGAGCTATTATTAGTAGAGAGCTTGTATCTCCTAGTGATGTTGTTATCGCCACTGGGCTTCCGAGGTACTCTGTCTTAGCTATGTTTCAGTGTCTAGAAGCTATGGGTTTCGTAAGGCCTGTCTATAGTAGAGGGAGCTATAAGCTCTATAGTGCTACTATCTATGCTAAGAAACTACTAGAGATTTTAGAGAATGGATATGATGTGGCCGAGTTTATTATCAGCAGTAGAGGAGAAGCTCCTTCGAATAGTAGTCTGGAAGAGAGTATAGAGAGTGAAACATAGATTTACTAGGAGATAGTAGGCTTTTTTATAATCCATTTCTCCTGAGATGGTAGTATTCTCCTAGCTCGAGTTTCTGATACTAGTTTCCTAGTAGCTGATACTGCGTAGAGAAAACCTATTACTTCTAGTCTGCCTAGTGTCATTAGTATCATTAGTATAAGTTTTGCTTGTAGTGGTAGTGATGCACTAGTTATCCCTACACTCAAACCTACTGTACATAGAGCGCTCTGTGCTTCGAAGAGAGCATCTATGAAGTCTACACCTGGTAGTACTGTAAGTAGTGCAAGTGTTCCTCCGAGGAGTGTGAGGGTGAAGAGAGATATTATTACAAATGCTCTCTGTATATCGCTCTCAGTTATCTTCTGCCCCCATGCTCTCCGCGGTACAACCAGCCCTGCTACGTATATCGTTTCTCGTACTAGTAGTTTTATCCCGAATACCATCGTCATTACTCTGAATACTTTAACACCACCAGTAGTCGATAGTACTGAGCCGCCTATCATCATAGCTATTACTATTACAGCTTTATAAGTATCTGGCATTTCTGATATATCAGCTACTCCGAAGCCTGTACCAGATATCGCAGAGAAGAGATTGTATATGTGTGGAAGAGGATCCTCTAGTATACTTTCGTAGTAGGGGTATGTAACTAGTATTAGTATACCTGAGAGAATAACTGCTAGGAGGAGGAAGAATGGTACTTCGCCGCTATATCTTCCACGTGCTCTAGTAAAGAATCTATAAGTATCTGCGAAGTTGAAAGCACCAAGCGCCATAGCGAGCATAGTTGCAATCCATATTGCTCTTGTAGTATAGTAGCCTATACTATTGCTATGAGTACTAAATCCCCCAGTAGCTACTCCTGTAAGTGTATGGTATAGTGCATCTGGAGCTGGCATACCAGTAGCATTTATTACGATGAAGGAGAGGAGAGTAATACCTATATAGACCTCCATTAGAGCTCTTATACTCCTAGCTATACTAGGTTCTAGTCTCTCGAATCTCCCCTCTGCAAGTCCTACTAAGTGAGCTGGTAGTCCACCTAGACGAGCAAGTGTGTAGAAGAATACTACTATTCCAAATCCTCCGAGCCACTGATTTACTGCTCTCCACCATAGTAGTACTAGCGGTGCTTCTTCCACAGAAGGTATGTATATTCCAGCTTCTGGACTTATATCTCCATTGAATACAGTTAGGCCTGTTGTTGTATAACCACTTATTGCTTCGAACCATGCATCTATCAGTGGTAGACCATAAGTATAGGATATAGGTATAGCTGATGATAGAGGAACTGTAAGCCAAGATATTGCTACTAGTATGAATACTTCTTCATACTTTATACTCCTCTTAGGCTTGGTTATATATATCCATGTTAGAGCAGGTGTAGCATATGAGACTATCCAAGCAACTAGTCTATCTATATATGTTCTGTCTCCCTGTAGGAGTCCTAGTATTATTGCTAATGTTAGACTCGTAGAAGATACAAGTAGAGGGAGTACTATGTATCTTAGTAGTGGAGTTACTTCTATCGATGAACTAGACCAGCTTGGTATGCTAGCTCTTAGCCGCCTAGTCATGGTATATTTCACTCTATTCTAGCTTGTAGATTTCTTCTTCTCTCTCCTAATAGTTGTTACCTGATATGCTAGTCCTGTTATACCTACAAATAATGATAGTATTACTGATATTTTCAACGGGAAGCCTAGTACTTGGAGACCCCATAGTAGGAGGACTGCACCTAGTATAGAAAAGCCTAGTGCTACGAGGTAGCGAGAGACTAGGTATAGAGGTATTACGTATATTACTATGAGTGCTAGTAGCTGATAATACGTATGTGGTGTAGGGAGGAGATAGTTTGCTGTATATGATGCAAGTAGTATTGCTGCTATAAGTGATACTGCAAATCTAAATACAGCGAAACCTACTCCAAAACCTATGATAAAGAGTATTCCTCCAACGAATAATGCTATGAGGATAGCTAGTATAGAGCCGTTAAACTCGTAGTATATGTAGCCAAATCCAGCATAGCCTAGTAAGCCGCCTAGAGCTAGTGCTGAGACCCAAGATGATACCTTGTAGCCATAGAAACACGATACTATCCCTATAACTATAGCTACAAAACCAGCTACTTCGTTTATCATTAGAGACACCTAGTAAGCCAGCATCAGCATAGACTTCTACTAGTCAATTAGTAAGTCCAAAAGTATGTTAAGGTTTACTCTATATATCGACTACGAATTGTACTCTCCAGCAATTATCTTCTTCTACTATCTCCATCAGAGCGTATGTCATAGCTTTTACTATAGTTTTTGGTGGGTGTTTCTCGGGATCCATATAGTCTCCCCATGCTTCTGCTTCTAGTTTGTAGAGTTTCTCGCTGTTCTCTTCTACACTGTATATCTTCTCTACATTGAATTTAGAGAAAACTATGTTTTCGCTATCAGTATAGAAGAGTAGATCTTCTATCCACTTGTATAGTAGTTGGTTTAGATCTATTCCATCATCTATTATCTTCTTTCTGACTCTAGGCTCTACTTTCTCGGTATCAGTTATAATTTCATAGACGCCAGCTGCTGCATATTCGAATGCTTCTTCTAGTGTTTTGCCTTTTGCTACTACTATTATATCTGCTGTATGCGGAGCATGAGTATAGCCTGGGCATTCTAAGCTTGATATTGCTTTTTCTAATTCCTCCTCTATGTACTCGTAGGGTTTACTAGTCATTGTTTATCCAAACAACACGGTCAAGTTTCTCGTTTTTTAGAATTACTATTAGTATCCTAAGTGTAACTAGTGTTTTAAGCGTGGTTTATTTAGGGTACTTGATAATAATCTTACTAGGTATAGCAGGAGGTGTATTTCTTATGACGTATCTCTGGCGGCCTCCTCGAGAAGTTGTATACTCTTCTAATGTGTACAAATTTATGGAGAAGTATGGTTTCGAGAAATATAGTGATTTTGTTAGAAAGAGTACTAGTGATACGAAGTGGTTCTGGGGGAATCTACCTGAATGGCTAGGTGTTGAGTGGTTTAAAGAACCCATAGAAGTTGTTGATACTTCTAGAGGCCCTGAGTGGGCTAAGTGGTATATTGGTGGTCTGCTTAATGCTACATACAATGTACTCGATAGGATTATTAAGATGGGGCTTGGGTCTAGAGAGGCTTTTACGTGGGTTGGTGAAGATGGCTCTACGAGGAGATATACTTATAGCGAGCTTCTCGACGAGGTCAATAGGTTTGCTAACTTCTTAGCCGAGGAAGGTGTCGGAAAAGGCGATGTTGTAGCAATTTATGCACCTATGGCTCCTGAGTCTATAGTAGCTATGCTAGCTACTATTAAAGTAGGAG
>JALTYD010000076.1:3800-13072 GCA_027046525.1 Pyrodictiaceae archaeon | reverse complement strand
TAGGAGCAATAGCTTCGCCTATCTTCTCTGGTTTTGCTTCACATGCTGTCGCTGAGAGGTTAAAATCTAGTGAGGCAAAAATTATGCTTACATTCGATGGATTCTATCGAAGAGGGAGGAGAATTATTCTAAAAGAGGAAGCTGATAAAGCAGTTAGAGAAGCAGGCTATCCCTCTAGGGTTGTTGTTGTAGAAAGACTAGGAGTAGATATTCCGTGGGATGATGATAGAGACATATGGTATCATGATGCACTTTCAGGTAAGAGGCCTGTCTTCGAAGCAGTAGAGACTGAAGCAGAAGATCCTGCTCTACTATTATTTACATCTGGTACTACTGGTAGACCTAAAGGAGCAGTTATTAGCCATGCTGGCACCTTGTTACAGCCTGCTAAAGAACACTTCTTCAACCTAGATATAAAACCTGGGTGGGAAGAACCTGGTGATAGACTGTGGTGGATTAGTGATCTCGGGTGGATGATGGGGCCTTGGCAGATTATAGGTTCACAATTCCTAGGCGCTAGTCATCTAGTAGTCGAGGGAGCTATAGATTACCCTTATAGAGAAGTACAAAGTTACACACTTTGGGTTTGCTGCAACTGTTGCTAGGATTCTCAAGAAGATAGGTACTGAGGCTGTCGAGGGACACGATGTATCTAGTATTAGAGCCTTTGGTAATACTGGTGAGCCTATTGATCCTGATACATGGCTATGGATTATGAGAGATGTTGGAGAAGAGAAGAGGCCTTTTATCAATCTAAGTGGTGGTACAGAAGTTTTTGGATGTATAGTGCTACCCAGCCCTGTTGTTGAGTTAAAGCCATCGACACTATGGGGTCCTGGTCTTGGTATGGATGCTGATGTTGTAGATGAAGAAGGTAGATCAGTAAGAGGCAGTATAGGATATCTTGTTGTTAGAAAACCATCGCCTAGTATGACGAGAGGGCTTTGGAGAGACCCAGAGAGGTATATTAGGACTTACTGGTCTAGGTATCCAGGAGTATGGTTTCATGGAGACCTAGCTCTAGTAGATGAAGATGGTTTCTGGTATATATTAGGGCGTGCAGATGATATTATTAAAGTAGCTGGTAAGAGGATCGGGCCAGCAGAGATAGAGTATGTTATTAATAGTCATCATCAAGTTGCTGAATCAGCTTGTATAGGGTATCCTCACGAGATTAAAGGAGAAGTTATCTCGTGTTTCATTGTGCTAAAACCTGGCTATACACCTAGTAGAGAGCTAGCTGAAGAGATTAAAGAGCTAGTAGCTGAAAAACTAGGTAAGCCTTTTGCACCAGAGCTAGTATTCTTCGTTGATGATCTCCCTAGGACTAGGAGTGGAAAGATTATGCGTAGAATAGTGAGGAGTATAGTTACAGACCAGCCGCTAGGCGATATTAGTGTCTTAGAGAATCCAGAATCTGTTGAAGAGATTAAAAAAGTACTAGGTAAGAGTTAAGCTACTAGCTCGAAGTACTCTATATCTGTTATCTTTCCTTCTCTCTTTTCTCTAGGTTTTAGTTTTGCTTTCACCATTAAGCCTACATCTATTTCTTCAGGCTCTGCCTTAACGTAGTGAATAATACCTCCAACTATATCTTCTTCTGGTACAAGTAGTGCTAGTATCTGTGGCTTATCTAGTTTATTCCCATCCATATCTTCGTAGACAATTGTATAGCTTGCAATATACCATGGATTTGTAAGTGGTACTTCTACTACTTCTCCTTTGCTGAAGTCTGGGCATAGTGTTGTTGGAGGTATATATAGTGTCTCGCCACACTTAGTGGCTACTATAGCATCTTTTTCTTTTAGTGTCTTAAAGAATTCTAGTCCATGTAGTCCTGGTGTATACACGTATTTCTCTGTCTCCATCTTGCCTGGATATTCTGGTGTTGTGCATTTCTTACGCCACATAGACATAGAGTATCACCCCTCGATGGGCTCGAAACACTCTATATCTGTGATGTCTCCTTTTCTCTCTTCTTCTAGTTTCCATCGGGGGCGTACTCTAGCACCTATTATCTTCCCGGTTTTTACATCGTCTTCTGAGACATTACAGAATCTGTGGAAGAGTCCTGGGAAATCATAACCTTGTGGTTCTTTGTTGTCAATGTCGAGTTTGACGATACCTATTATTTCTGGTTTCTCTAGTCTCTCTCTCGCTGTACCAATATAGCTTACTACTGCTGTGACTACTGTACCTGTACCTTCTAGGTATATCCATTCGCTTGTAGGCTTGTAGCAGAATTCACAATACATTCTAGGTGGGACATATACTCTTCCACAATTATTGCATTTTCTACCAGCTATTCTACCTCTTTTCAGTTCTTCGAGGAATTTTGAAAGAGCTTGACCTGTAGTAAATCTGTACTTAGCTACTGGTGTATACTCTATTGTTCCTGGTAGCTGATACATTTCTTTCGACGAGAGTGGTGTTCCAGGAGCTTTCACGTGTTCTTTATCATATATTCTACGAGCCATATCTACCACCTCTAGTTAGAGAGGACTACTACTGTTCCTACCTGCATTAGATCGCCCCATGCCTGAGCTACACCATAGTGTACTGGTTTCTTGACTTGTCTTTCTCCTGCTTCGTATCTTAGTTGCCAGAATATCTCTGCTACTTTCATAACGCCTGCAGCTGCTATTGGATTTCCTACTCCTAGTAGGCCTCCACTCGGACTAGTTGGTAGCTCTCCTGTTCTATCAAAGTATCCTTCTCGTGCGAGTCTCCAAGCTTGGCATCTCGGTGCTAGCATTAGTCCTTCTATGTGGTGTAGTTCTTTGTAGTCGAATGGATCATAGGGCTCGGCTATATCTATTTCTTTCCAGGGTCTCTCGATCCCAGCCATTTTGTATGCCATCCTAGCTGCATATTCTACATATCTAGGATATGCTAGTTCTCTATTATACCAGTGAGTTGTATCGAGAGTCCATCCTATTCCTTCTACCCATATAGGTGTATCAGTTACTTTTCTAGCGATGTCTTCTCTTGCAAGTATAAGTGCTGCTGCACCATCACTTACTGGGCTGACATCTAGTCTATGGACAGGCCATACGAGTACTTCGCTATTTAGTACATCTTCTACTGTTATTTTTGCAGCTGCTTGAGCACATGGGTGATTGAGAGCATTTGCTTTATTCTTGACAGAGACTATAGCAATATCTTCTTTCGATGCACCACATACATGCATATAGCGTCTCATCTCTAGAGCGAATATCCATAGGAGGTTAGGGCCTAGTGGTCGTTCAACGACAGGATCCCATATATATGCAAATACTCCTTGTGGGTGTGGATGTGCTGGGCTCATTTTCTCTTCGGCTACAGCTAGGACTGTTCTACAGAGGCCGCTTGCGACATGCCACCATGCAGCTATTGGCACCATAACGCCTGTTCCACCACCAACATATACTCTAACCATTGGTTTGCTGATAGCTCCTGAACCATCAGCTAGGTATTCACCTTTTAAGTGTACTCCATCAAACGCATCAGGGGCAGATCCTATCACTATACAGTCGATATCTTTTAGTTCTAAATTAGCAGATTCTAGAGCTTCTCTAGCTGCCTCCCACGCAAGTTCTCTAGAAGTCTCAAGCATCCTCCTCCTAAAGAGTGTAAGTCCTGCACCTACGATAGCTACTTTATCTTTAACATGTATATTTGGCTTCATAGACTAACACCTCTATAGACTTAGTACAACTACTCCTCCAGAAAAACTTGGAATACCTCTCCAAGAAGCTACTACTGCTCTACCCTCAGCTTCCTCTACTAGCTCCATACTCCATAGTCTTAGTGTTGCTTCTAGGATTCTTACTAAGCCAGTAGCTTCTAGAGCAACACCTATTGATAAACTACCTCCGCTGGGGTTTACAGGTAGGTAGCCATCTATGTCAAAATCTCCTGATTCGAGTAGTATATGAGCAGTACCTTCCTGTGCTAGTTTTAGTTCTTCTAGAGCTACTAGTTCTGCATAGCTAAATCTATCCTCTACTTCTGCGAAATCAAATGACCTAGCTGGATTACTTATACCTGCTATTCTATACGCTTGGTTAGCTGCATCTCTCAAGAATCTCATTCTCCCCCACTCGTGCCATGCTATAGCTCCTGTCCCTGTTTCTGTCGACCAGCCTACACCTTCAATCCATATAGGAGTATCTGTAAACTTTCTAGCAGATTCTTCTCCAGCTAGTAGGAATGTTATAGATACATCTACAAATGGTGCTATCTCATAGCTAGTTAGTGGGTCTATCACTGGTTTACTTTCTACTACATCTTCTAGATCTAGTGGTGTAGCATATGATGCTCTAGGATTATTTAGACCATTATTCTTGTTCTTCACAGCTACTAGAGCAAGATGGTATTTCTCAGCGCCTGTTCTCTCCATATAGGCTCTAGCTTCTAGTCCTGCTAGGAATAGTGGGTTCTTAGCGTAGAGAGGCCTGACATAGTGGGGGTCTAGTGCTATCTCGTATATTTTTGATAATGTAGCTATATTACTTGCTTTTGAATGTGCTTCAACAGCTACTATATCGAAGTAGCCTGTCTTGATAAGCTGGTATGCTGTTACAATACACTGTAGTCCATCGCCAGCGATAGTTACTGTTGGTCTTAGTACACCTCCCAGAGGCTCTGGCGCGAACTCGTTAGTAATAGCTATACCCTCCCAGTAGTCTTCTTGACATACTACGAATGCATCTACTTCCTTCCTAGGATCTATGCCAACTGCACTGTATGCTCTATTACTTGACTCAAACATCATTTCTCTAAAAGATACCTCAGGTGTTGATGGAGAAAACCCATACCATCCTATGCTAATAATACCTACTCTACTACTTGTCAAGATCTGACCACCATTATATTCGATTTTATCGAAAATAAAACTATTCTAGCCTAATACGGCCTTGTAGACTTCTAATAATCACCATTCGCTGGACTTCGTTTGTTCCATCACCAATCTCTATCATCTTAATATCTCTGTATAGTCTCTCTACGTCACTATCTCTACTATAGCCTATTCCTCCTAGTATCTGCATAGCCATTCTTACTACATCTACGCCGCTCTTAGCTGTAAACAGTTTTGCCATACTAGATAGTTTTGGTAGATCACTCCTATTCTCGTCTGAGGCTCTAGCTGCCTCGTATATAAGTAGTCTTGATGCTTCAATTAATGTAGCCATCTCAGATAACATATATTGAACCATCTGGTGGTCTATGAGTAGTTTACCCATACTCTTCCTCTGATTAGAGTATTCAAATGCTAAGTCGAATGCTGCTCTCATAATCCCTAGCCCTGTTGCTGCTGTAGTTATCCTACCCTCGTTTAGAGCCATCATTATCTTCTTGAAGCCTTCGTTTTCTCGCCCAATAATGTTACTAGTAGGTACTCTGCAGTCTTCTAGGTAGAGAGTACTTGTACCACTACCTCGATAGCCCATCATCTCCATTTTAGAGATTTTAATACATGGTGATTTATCTAGGATGAACAATGATACACCTCTATGTCTGTCTTCAGGACGGCCAGTCCTAGCAGCTACTAGGAAGAAATCAGCATATGGTGCATTTGTTATAAATATCTTCTGCCCAGTTATGACATAGTAGTCTCCTTCTCTAGTAGCTCTAGTCTCTATTGCAGCTGCATCACTACCACAGCATGGTTCTGTAAGTGCAAATGCTCCTATTCCACCTCTACCTAGTAGTGATAAGTATTTTTCTTTCTGCTCATCTGTACCGTATCTCATAATCGGGTATGCAACCATATCTCCACTAACTACTGACATAATAGCTAGTGCGCTACTCGCATATGCAAGTTCTTCTACTACTGATACACTCTCCTGTAGTGATAGTCCTGGGCCTCCATATTCTTCTGGTACTCTTAGTGCGAAGAAGCCCATTTCTCTAGCTTTATTAATAATATCTTCTGGGATTCTATTCTCTTCGTCTATTTTCTTTGCAACAGGCTTTAGATACTTTTCAGCAAATTCGCGGGCAACATTTCTTATTAAGAATGTTTTCTCGGACAAGGAGGCAATACCGTATTAGACAATATAGGTATCATGTAAATAAATACAGTATCCTCTTTCAGCCTATATAGGTGGTGCTATAAACTAGGTATCTTTCTGAGTACAATATTTATATACGCGATGACATGGCTCGTCAAGTAGCTGAAAGGACCTATACTCCGTCTCTCTATACCTTCTAGCCGTGGTGGATCTATATGTGTCCCGAGTACATAGAGAGTCTGGGGTAGGTGGCTTGTTAGTAGTTCTTCGTTCTCAGCTAGTTGTACTACTCTATATCCTGTGCTAGAGAGCCGTTTTACTACTCCCAGTAGAGTTGGTGGATCATTATCAATTACACAGTTAGTCTCTCTTCTTAGTACTCGTAGGAGGAACTGAGCTGATTCATGCTCGTATTTCATCTTAGTAGGCATACAGTGCGGCTCTAGGTATAAGAGTTGGGGGCTATGTTTGTCATCTAGGTATAGTAGGAGGGCTGAGTTATTGTCGATGTTGAAGCTGATATAGTGTGAAGCTAGTAGTGCTCTTGCAACTATATCGAGTCGACCATAACCTACTAAACCTTTCCACCGCCTAGGCGGATCTCCACTGGGCTTTCTACTATATAGTAGCCATACTACATCGTATATCTTAGAGAGCATTTAGTTTTCTCCTCGTATATCATAGACTTCGATTATTATTTAGATCCTAGTCTAGAGATATAGAAGTGTGGAATACGAGTTGGGAGATAACCGTATTGTATTAGAAGCATATATTCCTAGACTAGGATCTATCCGTGTTAGATTAGCATCTTGGAGAGATCGAGAAAAACTAGTCAGGTTTTTCGAGAATCTATCTGAGACATCTATTTCTCTCCGGTTTCTCTCGTACACAAAAGATTTTAGATCTATAGTAGATAGAATGATTAGTTCTAGTGAATCTGCTCTAGGTATTATTGCTGAGTATAGAGATAGAATTGTAGGTGTAGGTGAGTTATACAGACTTGGGAGAGATAAATGTGAAGCAGCTATTACAGTCTCTGAGGATTATAGAGGTTTATGTATAGGTACTACTCTATTGTATACACTCCTACTTATCGCACATAGTAGAGGTGTAAAAGAAATAGTAGGCTATATTCATGCATCTAATACACCTATGTTTAGCATACTAGATAGACTGGGTGGTCGTAGGACACTATCTTATAGTGATGTAGTAGCTGGCTATCTGCTAGTCGATAGTGCTATTGAGAAAGCAAGAGAAATACTTGTCAGTAAAGGTGTTAAATTATCTGTAAAACTCCCTAGATAGAGTAGTATGCACTGTTTTATTCTTGGTTTTTACATATCTCTCTCAGTTTGCTCGTCTCTACAACTAGATGTGGTTCTTCTACATCTATGTGTACTTCTATTATACCTAGTTCTCTTAGTTTCTCCAAGAGTTTAGAATCTGAAAGTATATCTTCTATTATGTGGTTAAATTTGTCGTAGCCTGTTTCCTCGGATTTATGGCGTCTCCATAGTCCTAGTAGGGCTATCTTTAGTTTATCCTGGCCAGTAGTATCTACCATGCTGAATATTATATGTCCTCTGTCTCGGAGATATCTACATAGTATTTTCTTGAATATAGTAATTAGATCTTTCTTTTCCCTATTTGTCTGTATTGGTGTCACCAATTAGCTATATACTTGAGTGGGGTAAACTGTATTTATTCTCTATCTATTCTACTATTGTTTGAGTAGCTAGTGGGTATCTAGGGTTGGCTAGAAGATCTAGTATTTCATCTACTCGTAGAGTATTTTCAACTATAGAAGTTGCAGAGACTATTGCGAGAATCTTAGAGAGTCTAGGTTTCTATGTAGCTAGACATGCTTCTAACTTACTAGTTATGTATAGTGAAAAACTATTAGGCTCTATACATATCTACGAAGACAACTGTGTATTTAGAGTTAATCCAGCATGGGAGAGAGACTACCTAGACATAATAGAGAGGATCAAAGATGTTATGAAGGAAGTATGTAGGTGGAGAAAAATTGGTCTGTAGGAGGTGTATAGCTAGATGCAGCAGTGGTATTGGGTTATGTGGAGTAGTAGATGTAGAGAGAGGAGACTTATATAGCTGGAGAGCTTTGTATTTGAGTGTTCTCGATGTAGAAGATATTCCTTTATTCCATATAGGTGTAGGTAGTACTGCTTCTAGACTAGTTGTACCTGGCTCGCCATGGATTTGTAGTAGTTGCTGGTGGGCTGATATTGTAGATCCTAGAGTTTCTGTTACAAGACTGTTGGATAATAGTGTTATAGAGAGATTAAAATTCTACGATGTAGATATAGTACTAGTTGATGGAGGAGAACCACTTATAAATAACTGGGTAGTTGATCTCCCAGAGAATATACATAGAGTACTTGGCAGTAAATCACCAAGCTATTTTGTCGCTAAGACTACAGGAGTTGTTTCAGCAGATAGATTGAGAGAAGCGAGTAGATACTATGATGGACTATTGTTCGAGTACACAATATGTGTCGAAAAACCACTAGGTATAGAGAATATAGTAAGTATACTAGATATTGCTACTGAGTTGTTTAGAATTGTAGAAGTCCATGTACTCTATGATGCTACTAAGAAGTGTAACATTATTGTTAGTAGTCTCTTAGAAGATCACCATGATATACCTATCCACATAGTACCTATAGATAGTAGTGAAGATATACTTAGTAGAGCTATTAGTCTTGCGCGGAAGCTGAGGAAGGAATATCATAATGTGTATGTATGGGGTGATACTAGTTATTCAACACTTGATACTATCTGTAGTAGCTGTGGTGCTATTAATATAGATAGAAAACCTTGGAGTACAACAATACTCTCTAAGAGAGATAATAGTATTATGAAGTGCTGGAAGTGTGGAAAAGAACTCAGAAATATACTAGTAGGGCATAAGAAGAGGAGAAAACTAGTCAGAGAGATAATTGTATGGTAGTTATTATCCTCCGAATTTCCTATACCATTGTTCAAATGCTTTAATCATCTCATTACTTATACTTGGTTTTCTAGCTTTTATAGCTTGTACTAGATCTTCCATGCCTATAGGTCGGGGCTCTCCAGTACCACCACCTCTGATAAAAAGCTCTCTTATTGTACGTAGATGAGCTTCCATTACTATATCTCTTATATCGCTAGCACTATAGCCGTCAGTTAGTCTAGCTAGATAGTCAAAGTCTATATCTGGGCTTATCTTCAGCTTACTCAGATAGAGTTTGAATATTTTTATCCTAGCTGTAGCAT
>JALTYD010000076.1:0-3790 GCA_027046525.1 Pyrodictiaceae archaeon | reverse complement strand
CCTTATAAAGCCCCAGTCTAGTTTCCAAGGCTTGTTAGTAGCACCAATTACGTATACGTGGAGATTGCTGGATGATTTATCTTGGAGGCCATCCATTTCTTTGAGGAACTGGTTCCTCACACGGACTTCTCCACCTACTTCGCTCTCGTATACACCGAATAGTGCATCTATCTCGTCAATAAAGATGATTGCTGGTTTACCATTTTTTGCAGCTCCACGTGCTTTCTCGAATAGTAGCCGTACTTTCTTCTCTGCTTCTCCAAGCCATTTACTCATAATACTAGCTGCATCTATACTGAAGAATACTCCTTCTATCTCACTAGCTACTGCTGCAGCAAGCATAGTCTTGCCGCAACCAGGTGGCCCGAATAGTAGTATACCACGAGGCCATCCAAGAGGGAATAGATCAGGTCTTTTTATAGGGTAGACTATTGATTCTATAATTGCTTGTTTAGCATGTTCTAAATCAGCTATGTCGTCGAATTTTATAGATGGTTTTTCTATTACAAGCCAGTCCTCCATTTGTTCTGCTTCTGCAGGTGTAGCTGGTACACCCAGTTTTTCTAGCTGATTAAGTCTTTTCTCGTACTGTAGTAGTAGGTTTCTATAGACGTGCATCATCGGGTTATCTGGGTAGAGTCTTATCATTTTCTTTAGTACATCGATAGCTTTTTTGTAGTTATCAATTGCTTCTTGTATCCTACCCTCTCTGTCAGCTTTTACAGCAGCTATCGCATAGCTTCTAGCAACTATCTCTAGTTTGTGTATACCCGCTGACAAGGAGAGTAGTACCCCATTATGTATACTTTGTCTATAGAATCCATGAGAGTAGATTTTAAGGGAGAGGACACAACACTACTCTGGAAGATCTATGGGAGTAAGCAGTTGATAATACTAGGTCATAGAGCAAATACTAGTAGGTGGGTAAAACGCTATATAAGAGAAGGAGCTGATGGTGTAGAAGTAGATGTTGTAGAAGCTAATGGTAGGATAGTAGCACTCCATGCTACACCTAGTCGTAGGAAAAGACTACTTAGAGAAAGAATAGGAGATTTTCTATCATCTCTAAAATTCACACCACCTACTCCTCCAGAAGTACTTCTGCGTGGAGTACCAGATGGTATATATATTATGTTTGATTTAAAGAATAGAGTAGATCCAGATATAGTTGTTAGAGAGATAGAGAATATACCAGTAGATAGTACTAATATACTAGTAGCTACAAGATACCATGATAGTGCACCCTACTTGTCGTCTAGAGGATTAAATGTGCTACTAAGCCTAGATAATAGGCCTATTAATCCTAGCTTGCTGGTAGAGAAGAGTAGAGCTCATGGAATAAGTATAAATATCGACTACCTAGATGCAGAGATTATGAGTGAAATAAGACATAGAGACTATGTAGTAGCTACATGGCTAATTAATAGTATTGAAGATTTTGAAAAAGCAGTATCACTCGGAGTAGATATTATTGTAACTGACTATCCTGGATTTATAAAGAAGCTCATGAAAGAAACATAGTACTAGATACTATATGTTCATCCTAGTATCTGTCCTTCTGGTGTTAGTGGAGGAACAAGTGATAATCCTCTCGAGTATATCTCTAGGAATGTTGGGATATAAGCTACTGCTATAAGTATCACTGCTACTATTATCCATATCCTTAGATTGTCTAGTATAGTAGGACTAGCTAGTGTTGCCTCATTTACTACATCTATATGATCTTCTAGTCTTTTTCCACCAAATATAGTCCTCCAGACTATAGCTTGATATAGTGCACCTGAAGCTACTAGTACTATTCCTCCTACTGCTACTGCTAGTAGTAGTGGAATCCAGCTACTAGGTATCTGCCCACCATATGTGACATCGTATGTTCTACGTGGTACTCCATAGAGTCCTACTATGTGCATAGCTGTAGACATTATTGCTATAGCTACAAACCATAAGTATACTTGTGCTCTCGCTAGCCTCATACTTGCTACTTCTCTCTTAAATAGTACTGGTATTAGTAGATATGATGCTGCTATAAATGTGAGTGTTGTAGCTGTACCTACTGTTATGTGGAAATGACCTACAACCCATAGCGTGTTATGTACTACGTAGTTTAGTATAAAACTAGCATTAACTACTCCACTTATCCCGCCGAATCCGAATAGTATGAATGCTAGAGTCATACCAGCAAATACGGGATCCCCCCATGGTAGTTTCTTCAACCACCCTAGTACTCCATTTCCTCCTCTTAGTCTACCTGCTCTCTCTAGTGTTGCTACAATATTGAATGCTGTTAGTAAGCTTGGTGTTGCTACAATGAATGTAAATATTGTTTGTACTAGCTTGTAGATATTACTTATTCCTGGATCTACGAATTGGTGATGTAGACCTACTGGTGTTGAAGCTACTATGAAGAGTATTAATGCTATTTTAGCCATTTTCTCGCTGAAGAGAGGAACTCCTAGTATCTTGGGGAGAGCATAGTACCAGAGTGTTACTGCTGGTACTATCCAGAAGTATACTAGTGGGTGGCCGAAGTACCAGAAGTATGTTCTAGATTCTAGTACATCTACTGGGGTATAGTGTAGCGACATGGGTACTAGGTTCTTTAATACCATAAATGCTAGTGGTGGTGTTGCTTCCAGCCATATTATTAGTGTTGTTAGTACACCCATTGTTGCTAATGGTATACTAGTACTAGGTTTATTCTTCCTCCATGCTAAATAAGCATGAAATATGGCTACTGCAAATATCCATGAGCCTATTATAAGTACTACGAGCCCTAGGTAGAACAGTGGATGTGCAGTTAGTGGTGGGTAGAATGTATAGAGTACTGCTGCTTTACCTAGTAGTATTGCTAGAGCAGCCGAGAATGTCCCAGCTATAGCTAGTATACATGCCAGTAGGAGTAGTGTCTTATTTATATTTACTCTAAGTTCTCTCGATACTATGTATACAGCTAGTGACATTATGAAGAAAGTTGTCCATACTAGTGCTAGTAGTACGCCATGGCCAGTAAGAATAGTATAGTAGGTTTTAGGCGGGACTATTGATGGCATATATGGTGTTCGTTCTATTAACTGTATTAGGCCGAAGAATCCCCCGAGTAGGAGAGCAATGAGGCCTACAGCTAGAGTTATCTTTGAGAACTTATCTTCTACTCTAAATTCTATGGTCTTCTGCATTGTACTCACCACAGCTACCTCTTTATGATGAGTATGCCTCTCATATTACTATGGCCTATTCCACAATACTCGTTGCATAGTACTAGGAATTCTCCTTGGAGATTCTTAGGTGGTATCCATTCAACTTCAGCAATATAGCCAGGGAATATCATTACATTTACTGGTGTTCCAACAATCTCGAATCCATGTATATAGTCGGCGCTTGTTATACGGAATATTATCTTCCTTGGGTTTTCTAGTACTATGGGTTGTGTTGATCCAGGTTCGAAGAACCATCTACGAGCAACTATATTTACCTCGTAGACTCCTGGTTCTAGCTCTCTTATACCAGGCTCTATGAATTCATCTAGTTTCTTTACATCGCATGTAACTACTTCTTCAGGTGTCCAGAAACCTTTTGCTACTCCTACATATACTAGTGATACAATAAATGCTGAGAGCATAGATACTACAACAATTACCCATAGATATTCTAGTCTTACTTCTTCTTGGCTCATCACCTAACTATACCTCCGCTGAGGAGCTGTATAAAGACAATCACCCATACTATGATGAAGATAGCTGTATAGACTAGTAGGATTAGAGGAGTTGAGCGTATACGAGCTCCTCTACTA
>JALTYD010000075.1:2648-4264 GCA_027046525.1 Pyrodictiaceae archaeon | reverse complement strand
CATATACCACTAAGCGAAATATACAACTTCACTTGGAACATATTCGCTTCACACTACATAGAACTCATAAAGTCTAGAGCCTATGGCTCCGAGGATTTCAGCGAAGATGAACAAAAAGGTGCATGGTATACTCTCCATACTACGTTTGAATACTTACTAAGACTGCTAGCTCCTATACTACCCTTTATAACAGACTCACTATACCGGCGTCTATATGGAGAAAGTGTCCACCTAAAGAAATTCCCAGCAGTAGAAAATGCTTGGGAAACACCATATAAAACTAGCTTAAAACTAGTGACTAGAGTAAATAGTGCTATATGGGGATGGAAGAAAAAACACAATATAAAACTATCAGAGCCTATTCTAGGCAAAAAAGTCTACGTACCAGTAGAACTAGAACCATTCATTAAAGACCTTGAAATACTCCATAAAGTTGAAATAAAAACAACAAGTACTTCACTAAGCAAAGCCGAAGAAATAGGACCTAATATATATATCCTCTAGAGATCTTTTTTACACAGTTTGTTTAATTCTATTTAACTGGAGATGCCGCTGAAGAGTATCTATAAGAATATGGTTATAACTCTACTGAATAGTGATGTACCGGATTTCGGCTGAGGCAATAAAATACAAAGACTATCTATAAATCCATGTATCGATAACTTTTCATATTCCTCCTATTATTTTTCCTCTAAATGGAGTACCCGGGGAGACTCCTGCAGAGGAGACGATGAACTAGGGTCTCCCGGCTTCTAGCACTATCTAGTCGATGTTAAACCACCATAGTATCTAGAGACTATCACCGCAATACTAATAGTACCTAGCTACCCCACTCACCGTCATAGATAATTGTTTCTATAGCAATTTTATTCCCATATGGTTGGTGAGTAGATGAATAACACCATTGGAGATATAATAAAAATACTAGTTGCATTAAAGTCTACATCGAGAACAGGTTGGATGCTAAGAGGAGTTCCACATTCAGTAGCTGAAACTATCTCTGAGCACATGGAAGATGCATCTATACTATCACTAGTATTAGCTCAGCTACTCCGTGATAAAGGCATAGAAGTCTCTCCAGAAAAAGCTTCTTCATTAGCAACAATTCATGACGTAGCAGAAGCCTATATAGGTGATATTGTTAAACTAACTTCAAGATCTCTAGGCGAAGATGCTAAAGAGAAACTAGAACTCGAAGCAGTAGCTAAAAACCTTGGGAGAAACACAATTATCTACAAGCTGTTAGAAGAATACATACTACAAACCAGTATAGAAGCTAAAATAGCAAAACTATCAGAAACAGTAGCAACTCTTATACAAGGACTCGTATACTCTGAGCAGGGCTTCAGAGTAAGCGAAATAATATGCTCCATGTATGAATCAGCTAGAGAACAACTAAAGGGAGAACTAGCACTACTAACAGACACATTAGAAATATTACTTGACAATGCGAAAAAATACTGTAGTAGCGGAGGAAGTGATGAGGGGACCACGAGAAGAGCCTCTAAACGGCTATGAATTAATCCTGCAAAGCTGATACATTTCTGGGGGATAATTACTTGGATGAGGAGATTATTAAGAAGTATCGTGAAGCTGGACGCATCGCAGTACTAGTT
>JALTYD010000075.1:0-2638 GCA_027046525.1 Pyrodictiaceae archaeon | reverse complement strand
TACTAGTTAGAGAAGAAGCTGAAAAGATAGTTGAACCAGGAGCTCTACTACTTGATATATGCGAAAAACTCGAGAAGAAAATAGTTGAACTAGGTGGTAAACCTGCTTTCCCACTAAATATATCTATTAATGAAGTTGCTGCTCATTATACATCTCCTGTAGATGATACAACTACAATTCCCTACGACTCGGTAGTAAAAATAGATATTGGTGTACATGTTGACGGTTATATAGCAGATACAGCTTTTACTATAAGTTTTAGCGAGAAATGGCAGAGATTACTAGATGCTGTTAAAGATGCTCTAGAACGCGCTCTAGAGACTGTAAAACCAGGTGTAAGATTTGCTGAAACAGCAAGAGTCATTGAAACATCTATCAAAAAGTACGGATATAATCCAATAGTGAATCTAAGTGGTCATAGTCTATCTAGATATAGAGTCCATGCAGGAGAATCAATACCTAATATATATACTCCAGCAATACCAGGAAAATACCAAGCTGGGAGAGCTTACGCTATAGAGCCCTTCGGGACAAATGGTATCGGTGTAGTCCAGGAGGGAGAAATAGTACAGATATACTCTCTTGTACGGTGGTCTCTTAAGAGAAAACTTAGTAGTGAAACAAAAAAGATACTCGAGATAATAAAAACAGACTATAACACTCTACCTTTCGCTGAGAGATGGTTAGTAGGCATTGAGAATGATATAAACCTATTGAGAAAAACACTAATAAGACTATCCAGGATGGGGTTCTTAGCACGCTATCCAGTACTAGTAGAGAAAAAGAAGGGTATAGTAGCACAATTCGAACATACAGTCATCATAGTAGAAAAAAGCGACCCCATAATAACTACTCGTAGAAGCTAAGAACCGTACGATAAATAAAGGGTGTTTAATGCTAGAGCGTGTTAAGGGATAAGTAAAAAGGAGACGCAAAATTGGTTGAGCTTTATACATGGTTTATAGGCGGTGGTGAAACTGGAGAAATAGCTACTTGGATTATAGCAATAAGCATACTAATATCAACAATAATATCTATTATGGCATTCTTAGGAATAGCACAAAGCCTTCAAATAAGGATATGGAAAGGACAGATTGAAAGTAGGCTAAGGATACTAGAAAGTTATGTCAGAGATACAAGAAATATTGCTAGGAAGAAAATAGAGAAACTCGGCGGTAAAAACCCTGATGAACTAATAGATCTCGCAATGGATTTCTTTGTAATAGAGCCAGTATCAATAGAACCAATAGACATAGTTAGGAGGCTTGAACGTGTCTTAAGGACTAGCGAGGAGAGACTAGAATACCTCGTCTCAAAGTATCTACCAAGTGCTGATAAAGTATCACGAAGTACTACAGAGACTCTACTACTCGTTGTAAATGTGTTAAATACTCTCTACAAGTATATTAGACATATCCTCATACTTGGGGTAAAAACAAGAAATGCAATGTTGATAGCCCAGCTATGGATGATGCTACCATTCCTCATGAGAATAGCAAGAGCATATCATGATGCAGGAAAAGCGTTTTCTCAAGGATTACCTATAGGTGATTCTATAGGTCCTCTTGTTGCTAGAAAACTTATGCAAAAACTACCAATAGTGAGAGAATTTAATGAAATAACTAAAGATACAGCATATAGTGTACATGACTACAACAATAGAACAATCATAATAGTCAAAGCAATAGGGCCAGGCAGCACTGTTGGAAGACCAGGAGAAGCTGTCGAAAAAATAGCTAGAGAATATGCTCAATCACTCAAAGCAATAATAACAGTTGATGCTGCTCTAAAATTTGAAGGTGAAAAAACAGGCTCAATTGCTGAGGGTAGCGGTGTAGCTATGGGTGATCCAGGGCCTGAGAAGATAAGAATTGAGAGAATAGCAGCATCTCTCTCGGTACCCCTCTATGCTATAGCTATAAAGATGGGACTAGAAGAAGCTATTACAACCATGAAAAAAGAAATAGCACAAGAAGCAGATAAAGCTGTAGAAAAGGTTCTAAAGATAATAGACGATATAACTGAGCCAGGAGATACTGTAATCGTTGTAGGCGTTGGAAATACTGTAGGTGTAGCACCATAGGGTGTGATCATATGCCTACTATATTTGCAGAAAACAATCCAACAATACTAACATTATTCGCTATCTTTGCATTAGCAAGCACTATCGCCTTAGTAGCACTAACAATGGAGCTGAAACGACAGGAGAGAAAAATAACAACAACATTAACTAAAACAGTACTACTATGTCCATCATGTAAATACACAAAGACACGAAAATACCAAGAAGGAGACTACATAGGCAAAGAACTAGATGAAAACTGTCCTAGATGTAGCACTAAATTAATAATAGACCTCATCTACGAAGAAGAAATCACTCCAAAAAAGAGACAAAAAAGACCTACACACTTCTCCCAGAAAGCCTTATAACACTCAGAAAAATCATATCTACACCATGGCCCGACCCGGCCATAGCGGCTGGGCAACACCCGGACTCATTTCGAACCCGGAAGTTAAGCCAGCCGCGTTGGGGGTAGCCGTGGGGTCCGCGAGGCCCCGCAGCTCCCCCAAGCCGGGATCGGGCCATTTCTCAATAGCTATTAATTTAGTTCTTTGAATACTCTATATTAATTAGATT
>JALTYD010000074.1 GCA_027046525.1 Pyrodictiaceae archaeon | reverse complement strand
TTCCAGGACCCTTCGCCTATCGGGGATTAGCCCCAGTTTCCCGGGGTTATCCCCGTCCCGAGGGTAGGTTAGCCACGTGTTACTCAGCCGTCCGCCGCGCCCCCTTCTGGGGGCGCACGACTCCCATGGCTTAGTCCCACCCCGATAGCGGTCGGGTCCGGCAGGATCAACCGGAGTCACGGCCGCAAGGCGGGTTGTGGTGGAGAAGAGATATGTCTCTAGAAAGCCCGGATTATGCTCCGGGCTCGGTGGCGGGTTTGGGTCCGTAGGGCCTAAGTATCCCAGAGGTAGACCCTCTGGGTTTCCTTAGGCCCCCATCTTGTTAAGCGTCAAGTTCCCCTCTGTGAGGGGTATAGGCCAATTGTTGAAATGGATACGTAGAGGGCTATTAAGTATTTCGTGTTAGTATGTTTTAACCTAATAACTCCTACTAGATACTATATGATGGGTGGTATTACTATTGTGCCCCCGGCTGGAGGCCGAACCGTGCATCCAGCCGGGTTCGACCCGGTGTACACGGTTACGCCGCCGCCGGGAGCCGGGGGCCAGTATATGTTCTATATCTGTTTATCCTTATACTAGTTTTGATTGAGTAGATGTTTTCTTAGTTTTTTAAGTGAGCCTGGAGTAAGTAGAACTTTATCGTTTTTTATTTCTATGTATTTGTTTTCTATATTGTAGCTTATATTTAGCTCGTTTCTAATACTTTCTAGTAATTTGAGGGGTATTCCTTCATTGTATATATTGTTGCATTTCATGTCTATCTCTCTCATTTTACGTAGTACTATATTCTCTACACCAATACCAGCTAGAAAGAGTAGTAGTTGTGGGTAGTTTATAGATATACCATGTACTATTTTTCCTCCTACTTCTTTCTTTCGGAGTAGTGTATTCTCTATGTATACAGTGTATAGTGTATGTAGTACTTCTCTTCCCTTCGAGATAGGAGTTGTTGCTGAGCTACATGTATTATAGATGAGCGGTGTAATCATCCCCTGCTTAGCGAATATAGCAGATATTTGTGTATACTTTATAGTCCTCAGTAGTAGTGGATCTTGTAGCTTTTTATCTGCAACAAAGACTTTCTCACTGAAGATTTTCTCTATCTTCTCAGGTGCTAGTGATAGTATTGTCTTGATACTAGTTTTGTAGCTATACTCATCTAGAATTTCTAGCTTAAGTCTAGGAGGTTTTCTCCAGTCTACTGGGTATTGGAGAGGTTCAGAGTAGACTATCTCGAGCTGTGTCTTAGTTATAGACGATACTATTAGACCAAAATGATATAGCAGTGTATTTAGCACAGAGGATATTTTATCCTCGTATACAATAACGATTCTCTCTAGGAGAGCATCTTTATGTTCTCGTAGAGAATAGATATTCTCAATAGAATCAAAAACTCCTTTAGAAAAGAATAGGATAATATCACCTAGTGCTGAAGAGAACTGCCACTTTCCTACATAACCTCTCCAAGGTATTGGTACATAGTAGGCATCTCTGCAGTATAACTGATGTAGGAAATAACATTTTCTACTGAGGTAGTTTAATAGAAATCCTAGAACTTCTCTATAGGTTTTCGATCTAGGAAAAGCTCCTACCTCGGGCCAAACACTGTAAGTATCAGGTACTGCTACAACAACGATATTGTTGAAAAACCTCTTATCAAGAAATGGTGAAACAGCTGCTATTGAAGTAGATGAAACACTACTATATTCGTATTCTATCATCTTCTTCTCGATAAAAGGATTAGGTAGTATAGAAAGCACCAGGTTTTTCATCTCAACACGATCCCCAATAAACTAGTATGTAAAGCTATATGACATACTTGTCAAAATAATACACGAGTACACCAAGTATAAAGACAAAAGTTAGTAACGTAGACACAGCTGTGAGAAATAAGAGCTCTTCTATCGTAGGGAGTACATCTGGATTCACTGATATCGGAAGACCAATGACTTTGATGTGGTTTGATCCACCTACTACGATATAGTCTATAACAAGTGGAGCAAGTAATTCTAATGATCCAGTAAATGGTGTCATAGCTGTTACTTTGTAGGACAAAGCTATAAGGCTAGAAGGATCGCCCGCTCTTGCTGCTTCTCTAATAGCAAACAAAACAGGTACTGATCCAAGTATACTAGCTACGAAATAGACGACAATAGCTATAACTGCAGCTGAGACTGTCTTCTTAAACTTTAAGCCCAGTATACTTGAAAGAACAAGATATGGTAGAGTAGCAATACATAGAGATAATGCATATACTGGTATAATCCATACATATGCTTGCTCACCAACTATTATGTACATTGAAGCATATGCTGAAACACCAGCTGCTATATATACAAGGAAGAAGAAGACAGCAAGTGTTAATATCTTAGCTAGTACAACATCGAGTCTACTCACACCACGTACAAGTACGTATTGGAGACGGCCCTCAGTAATATCTGAAGCAAAAACAGATGCACCTAGTATAGAGGCAAATAACCATATATAGCTACCCAGACTAACAATACTACCAGCAACCATAATCTCTGAGGATGGTGCAGCATTAACAGCTCCAAGTACACTAAGCCACATCCTTGAAGCAACTTCTTCCCCAGCAATCTCAACAAACCTGTTAATGACATCTCCTATAATATAATCAATTACTGGTGCAAATAGTAGAGGTAGAAATGCTACAACTACCATGACTAGAGCGCTCTTCCTACGAGCAATCTTCGCAAATTCAACAACAAATACTCTATATACACTAGATGACAGTTCAACCACCACGAATCAAATCTATGTAGAACTCCTCTAAACTCTTTCTTCGAGGATAAACAGCATATATCTTAACACCACTTGATGCCAAAATACGGATAAGTTCTGCTACTGCATCTCTTGCATCAACTTCTACAATGATACGATTCGGAGAAATAACTCTAGTACTACTATATATATCGCTAAGTATCTCCTTGACATTATTAGCATCTTCAACTTCTATCTCGACAAGAAACTTGCCTTTCGATGCCTTTAGCAAAGCTTCATCAATAGACCCCTTAAATAAGATACGCCCTCTATATATCAGTATCACATACTTTGCAAGACCTTCAACTTCTCCTAGTATGTGACTACTAAGTAGTACACTAGAATTCCTAGAAAGACCAGCTATTAACTCACGGAGCTCTTTGAATCCCTCTGGATCAATACCTGAAAACGGCTCATCGAAAACATAGAGAGTACGAGGACTGAGTAGTGCCTGTGCAACAAGAAGTCTCTTCTTCTGACCCTTACTAAGTGCACCTATCTTTACACTATGTTTTTCTCTAAGTCCAACATGTTCAAGAGCTCTTAATGCATCTCTTCTTGCATCAGCTCTAGAGGCTCCCTCTAAGAACCCAAGTTCGACTAGAAAATCAAGGACTTTCACTGATTCAGGTAGAATCGGCTGTTCAGGTACAAAACCAATGTACTTCTTCAAATAACTATTACGTCTATCAAGAATATCTCTACCTTGAAATAGTACTAAACCATTATCAGGTTTTACAAGTCCAACAATACACTTCATAGTTGTCGTCTTACCTGCACCATTAGGACCGATAAAACCATAGACACCTCTACCGAGAGAAAACTCTACATCTCTAATTGCTACAGTCCTACCATACCTCTTGGACAGCCGAGAAACAAAAAGTACCTCTCTCGACATATACCAATAGCCCATACACACATACAAGAAAAGATATTATAAAAATAGCTGAAAATCCACTAAATGATAACCACGTAAAATGATGGTGGACCGGCCGGGATTTGAACCCGGGACCTCTCGGATGCCAACCGAGCGCTCTTCCAGGCTGAGCTACCGGCCCACCTATCCATTATATATAACGTCTCCTATACACATGCATTATAAGCATTACCAAAAGAATAGGCTCTGGTGCGGGCCTTATCGCCATCCCCAGTATAAAGGGTACGATTATACAGCAACACCCCGGGTTCTCTCTTCACCGCCACATAAACAAGATAGCACCTAGGGTTTATAATAGGCTCTTGCACCACAAAAGAGCTTGGAATGGGCCGCCTAGACACGAGCCCTAGGCGATGACGTACTGTGGCCTCTGTGAAGAATGAAAGATGCGAGGCCGCCGTAGCTCAGCCGGGAGAGCGCGGGGCTGTGGACCCCGAGGTCCCGGGTTCAAATCCCGGCGGCGGCCCCATTTAAACAAGATTTAACTAAAATAAGACGATGGGGATTCATACATGGCGAAAACAAGAAAAACCAAACAGAAAAAAGACGAAAAAACAAGAGACACTTCTCCAACAGTTTTCAGTGCTGCTGGTTTAATAGCCTTCGCAGAAGAAGATGCAGTCTTCAACATAAAACCAATACACGTAATTATA
>JALTYD010000073.1:861-4417 GCA_027046525.1 Pyrodictiaceae archaeon | reverse complement strand
GATAAACACTATATTATATAGATGGTGTAAAACTATGTATCTAGTCTAACTATATACAGGTATTCTCTCAGCTTAGTCTTGCGAGAATCTTCATACGGTGTAAATTATCTAGCTTTTTCTCTATACGTATATTTGTTTTTGGACAAACTTCAACACACTTACTACACCCTATACAGTTATCTCTGCTAAAACAGAGCTCACTATCTCTAACTAAGAGTGTACTAGTAGGACAACTACTAGCACATGGTGCACTACACCCTACACACTTACTAGGATCTAGTACTGAGATATCATAGAGTGGAAGTACTTCTAGTTCTATCTCTCTCCCAGCTATATTATTATCTGATAGTTCTACTAGGTTATAGATAACTTCAATCCATCTATCTCCTAGAATACCTCTGTATCTATCTTGAGTAGTAGGTTCTATCTCTTTAATACTACTTAGTGTATCTCCATAGCCGATAACTACTCTACTAGATATCTTGTTAAGATCCATAGCCATCTTCTCTATAAACTCTACGATATAGCTACATTCACTATCTAGGCTCTGTCTGGGACAGTATATAAATACACGTAGTTTATTCAAGAATAGTTCTACTAGATATCTCAGGAGTGGTGGAAAGCTGCAACTAGTATGTACTACTAGTACTCGTTCACTAGCAATCTCAGCTATTCTCTTCTCTAGTTCTTCTAGAGATTCCCAGCATACAATAACGATAGAGTCTATCATGTTCTTTTTCGCGAAATCTAAGACTTCCTCAAAATACTTCTCTGAGAATACATTGAAGTATATAGCACTAGCTGGGCAGATCTGACCACATAGTGTACATCCACTACATCTACTACTGATAACTGGTGGGTTACCTTTTAGTGCATTATAGGGACACACTTCTACACATAAACTACAACCTTTAATACACTTGTATCTATCTACTTGTGGTGTAACAACGTATCTCTGTCTATAGCTAGAAAGCCAAAAATCTACTGAGAAGAGTCTACGTCTAGGAATAGGTGGTGTCCAGATACGTGTATCTCTTCTACTACTGTATTCTAGCTCTATGAGTTTTCTCCTATGTGTTATTAGAGAATCTATATCTACACCAGCTACTACAGCTTCGAAGATAGGTACAACTTCTAGTAGTAGTATATTTAAGCTACGTTTAATGAGACAATAGTAGAGAGTACTAAAATCTCTGAGAGAACTAGTTACTAGGATAGTACCTCTTCCAGCTTCTAGGAAATTTGAAAGAACACTACATAGTTCACTACTACTTATATCTACTTCTAGTGTATATGTACAGTAACTACTACTAACACCAATACATACTACTTCGATACTACTAGGCACTACTACTTATACCCGTGATCTCCAAATAGCTAGACAGTGATAAATCTATCAGCAACATATATCGGATGCAATACTACCCGAATACTTACGGGCTCTATTATTAATATCCCTCTAACTCACAAAGTCTAGGAGATAAACGTGCGTGCAAGCACCAAAACCATCCTAGCCCTAGCACTACTAATCCTACCAGTAATAGTACTCGTAGAAGTAAATGCGATGAGTAGTGGAGCACCACAGATGGAGTGTAGCCAGTGCCACGTAGGATCTGAAGCTAAAGAAATTGAAGTCTCGATAGAAGGACTCCCCGAAGAATACGAACCAGGCAAAACCTATACCTTCAAGGTAATGATCCTAAAAGGACCTATATGTGAAGAAGGATCGAGTTGTGGAGGATTTGCAGCAATAGCAACAGCTGGTACTCTTAAACCTGCTGATACAGTAAAAGCCTTCGAGACTACTATAGATGGAGAAACAGGAATTACACACACCAAAGAAGGCTCTCTACAGCGTGAATGGGAACTTGTATGGGTAGCACCAGAAGATGGAGAAGCAGTTATAAAGATATCAGTAATAGCAGCAGATGGTGATGGAAGTTTCAACAATGATGCATATACATTCAAAGAAATAATACTAAAGCCTAAACCTAAGCCTACACCAACTACGACTATAGAGACACGTACAATAACTACTACCGAGCTAGTAACTAGGACTACAGAAGAGACAACAACTGAGGTTGTCGAGGAAGGAGCTAATCCAGCAGTAGTTGCTGGTATAGCAGTAGTATTCTTCCTCGTAGGATTCGGTGGCTACTTAGCGTTTAGTAGGAGGAGCTAAGTATCACAGCCAGGACAGCCACCAGAGTATGAATCATGTACAGCTATTAGTTCTTTTTTACCAATTCTGAACCATCTATAGAAGTGTTTATCTTTAGTAGCTGGAATACTAGGAGGTTCTCTAAGTACTTTCTCTACTTCTTCACCAGCTTCGATAACTTGTTCTTCTCTACTCTTATCTCTAAATACAGTTATACCTTTACAACCTAGTCTCCATGCTTCTATGAAGATACTCTTTACATCTTCTACACTTGCTCTAGATGGTAGATTAACTGTCTTACTTACAGCATTATCAACCCATCTCTGGAATGCAGCCTGCATCTTAACATGCCACTTCCACTCTATCTCTAGCGCTATAGGGAGTTTCTTCTTTAAATCAAGTGGAGCCCATGGAGCCCACCTAATACCTCCACCTCTAGAAGCTATCTCTACGAGGATATCTCGTGACAACATCTCGTTCTCCTTCAGCCACTTCAATAGATACTTATTGACTTCTACCCAGGCGCCGATACTAGTCCTCCTGATATATACTAGTGCGAAAAATGGCTCGATACCAGAACTAACACCAGCAATAATACTAATACTACCTGTCGGTGCTATTGTCGTAACTGTAGCATTACGTACTCCTCTCTTAATCTCTGTTCTGAGCTTATCCCAGTCGAGTATAGGTCTATCACTAACTATTTCTTTAACACTATCATCGACGAGTGATATATCGTAGATCCTACTAGTCTCTACTTGTGGCTCGAAATTAAATCTACCCTCAGCGTGGATACTTCTATGAAATAACGGGTATGGTTCTTTCTCAGAAGCTAGTTCGCTACTAGTTTTCCATGCGTGGAAGGAAATAAACTCCATCAGCTTATCTGCAAAGAATAGTGCACTATCACTATCATAAGGTATACCTAGTTTTGCAAGTACATCAGCTAATCCCATTACACCAAGACCTATCTTTCTAGTCTTTTTTACAGCTCGATCTATGAGTGGATGTGGGTATTGAGAAACATCGATAACACTATCTAGGAACCTTACAGCTACTCTAACAGCATCAGCTAGTTCATCCCATAGAACTCTATTATCTTCTACGAATTTCTCGAGATTGATACTACCAAGATTACATGCCTCCCAATCGAGTAGAGGTGTTTCACCACATGGATTCGTGGCATGTATCCTACTATATCCTGGAGTAGGATTGTGTTTATTTATAGTATCAATAAAGACCATACCTGGATCTCCACAAAGCCATGCACAATAAGCTATCTTCTCGAAGATGTCTCTAGCATCAACAACTCTATAAGCTCTACAGAGTCTAGAAATCTTCTCGAAATCCCCTGATAAAGAGTCTACTATCCATGGACACTCTAGTGGATCGTGA
>JALTYD010000073.1:393-851 GCA_027046525.1 Pyrodictiaceae archaeon | reverse complement strand
CTATAAAGATATCATGTACACCTACACTGAGATTAAAATTCTCAAAAATACTTCTCTTCTCGCTACATTTCGATTCAATAAAATCTATGATGTCTCTATGCCAGTCCTGCATAATAGCCATCATAGCTGCTCTTCTCTTACCTCCTTCTTTAACAACACTAGCTACAGTATCGAATATACGCATAAAACTCAGAGGACCACTACTAGTCCCTCCAGTCCCTCTTATAGGCGATCCTCTAGCGCGGAGAGTACTAAAATCATAACCAGTACCAGCTCCACTCTTAAATACCCATGCAGATACACGGACAGCTTCTAGTATATCATCTATATCATCTCCAATAGGTACTACGAAGCAGGCAGCAAGCTGAGGATATCTTGTCCCAGCATTCATAAGTGTAGGACTATTAGGGAGAAATTTTAGCTGAGACATATACTCGAAGAAGAGCTTCTCGTAGAGG
>JALTYD010000073.1:0-383 GCA_027046525.1 Pyrodictiaceae archaeon | reverse complement strand
CAGACTACTACTAGGTTCTGCTGCTGAGACATACTTTGCGACTCTTGCAAAAAGCTCTACTGGTGTTTCAAGTACAAGACCACTACTAGATCTCAACAAGTACCTATTGTATAGTAGTTTTAGACTATACCATGAGAGTTTCTTTTCTACTAGTGGTGCAAGTCTATATTTCTTCCAATCTCCTCTAGCTTCATAGTAGATCCTAGCTAGTAGGATATCTTTAGCGTATTCTCCCCATACAGGATCTAGTAGAGACCAGTTGATAGCAGTAGCTTCTACTCTATCTAGTAGCTTAGTACCAGTATCTACATCTCTAGCTTCTGAGAGTATTTCTTCAACTGGAATACTATATTCTCTAGCTATCTCAGAAACTATCTCTCTAG
>JALTYD010000072.1 GCA_027046525.1 Pyrodictiaceae archaeon | reverse complement strand
GAGGACATGTTCTGGTCTAAATGCTATCACTATGTCTTCTAGGCTAGATTCCTGTAATACTACTAGGTGTTCCTCTGATGGCTCAAACTTAGAGCCAGCTACTTCAACTACTATGGTATCCTTGATTCTCTCAATTCTACCACTTAGTATATTTGCTGGTGGACTACCTATAAATCCTGCAACAAATAAGCTCCTAGGCTTGTAGTAGACTTCATATGGTGTTCCTACTTGTTCTATACGTCCTTGATCCATCACAATAATAATATCAGCCATACTAAGAGCTTCTGCTTGATCATGAGTGACATGAATAGCAGTTATTCCAAGTTTCTGCTGAAGCTTCTTTAGCTCAGCTCTAATAGTTAGTCTAAGTAATGCATCTAGGTTGCTCAGAGGCTCATCTAAAAGCAGTACACTAGGTTCTTTTGCTAGAGCTCTTGCTAATGCTACTCGTTGCTGCTGGCCGCCTGAGAGTTGAGAAGGATACCTATCTAGCAACTCTTCTATCCTAAGCAATTTTGCAACTTCGTTAACCTTTGCTGCGATAGTGTTTTCATCTAGTTTTTGTAGCCTTAAGGGAAATGCTATATTCTCGTAAACACTCATATGAGGGTATAAAGCGTAGTTCTGGAACACTAGTCCAACATTCCTATCTTTTGGAGGTAGATTAGTTACATCTCTGTCTCCAAAATATATAGAACCACTTGTTGGTCTATAGATTCCAGCTACAAGATATAGAGTAGTTGACTTGCCAGAGCCACTAGGACCAAGCATTACTGAAAAACGACTTTCAGGGAAAGTAACTGTTACATTATCTACTGCTCTTACTCTACCAAAAACTTTAGAGACCTTCTCGAGCCTTACTTCAACCATTACCCTTTCACCCCGCCTGTTAGTGCTTCTAAGAGGAACCTCTGTGTAAATACGAAGAATATAATTGTAGGTAGTAAGTAAAGTGTACCTGCTGCGGCAGCGATCGGTAAGTAAGCCGTTTCTATATTACCAATGACCTCTTCTATAAGTGTTGCTAATGTCTTTATACCACCAGTATAGAGAAATACATGAACATATATTAGATCCTCCCAACCAGCTAAGAAAGCAAATACAGCTATTGCTGCAATACCTGGCTTCACTTGAGGTAAGAGGATCGAAAACCACGTCTTAAACCTAGATGCACCATCAACAAGTGCACTCCACTCAACTTCCCATGGGATTTTATCAAAGAATCCTTTCATCAACCAAATACTCAGAGGAATTTCTAGGGCAGCTCTGGCGAAAATAGTATAAGTGAATCTATAGGGGACAATGATATCTGATGGAATACCTTTTAAACTCCACACATAGATTGCATATACAGCTATAATCAGTGCAACACCAGGGAATGCATGGAGGAGAAGTAGAAACTCCATAAGCTCTCTCCTCCCCGGGAACTTCATTCTAGAGAAAGCATATCCAGCCATTACACTTACTAGGACAACTATAATAGTTACACCTACTGCTACGATAAGAGTATTTAGTATAATCATAATAAGTTCTTTGAAGGTATATAGGCTAGTAGCAGCAGGATCTAGTTTCCCTTGGAAGAATAATCTCCAGTTCTCAATACTATAATCAGCTTCTAAAATATCTGGACCACTAAGCATCCTATCTGCAAAACTAGACAAAGTAAGTAGTACATAGATAGCTACAAGTGGGAGAGTAGCTAAGCCTACTGCTACTCCAAGTGTTATGTTTATCTTCCTAGCAGGTATAGTCTCTACATCGTAGCGTATGACATACCTACGTCGTCTTAAAATTGCAGGAAGCTTGTAACCCACTTCAAATATCACCTCTTATATCAGCGATCATTCTTCTGTATCCTAGTATTCTCAAAGCTATCATACCCAGGATAACACCTATTATGATTAAAATTGTTGCAAAAGCAGCAGCTATACCCTGCTCACTAGTTATAAAAGCTGTATTAAATACATAGAGAGCCCATGTGCTTCCATACCATTTATCTACAGCCCCCCATTCGACGAGCAGGAATATATGAGCATATGTCGTTATAAGACTAAGTAGCTGCCATACAACTACGTACGTAATATGCCATCTTATTTGCGGTATAAGTACTCTTCTCACAATCTGCCACGTAGAGGCGCCATCTACACGTGCAGCCATTATCTGTTCTCGTGGTATACTCTTCAGTGCACTATAGAAGATAACCATTCCGAAACTTACACCAACAAGTGCGTTTACAGCAATTATTATAGACCATGCACTATATGGTAAAAGATCAGTATCTGTTCCCCACGAGACAGGCTTTTCTATCAATCCTAGTCTTAGCAATATACCATTTAGTGTCCCTTGTTCTCCTCCTAGGAAGAAATAGTACCAGAGGAGAGAATATACTGCTATAGGCGTCATCCGTGGGAGCATCCAAAGTACTCGATATGGGAGTGAAATAAATTCATCCATTAGGAATGTAGCTAGAGCAAGCCCTAGTCCCCCTAGGACATTGATGAGCAGTGTTATTGTAACAAAAACAATAGTAGTTTGTACAACTTTTCCTACATCGGGATCGTATAGTATCATGTGGAATAAGCGTTCATAATTCCTAAATGTGATCTGATCAAGATATCTATCAAGATTCCAGTTTTTTAGACTTGTAAAGCTAATATATATAGAGAGGAAGAGAGGTACTATATAGAATACAGCTACAAGTATGAGTGCAGGGATTAGAAAAAATAATACTTGGCGAATTAAGCGGCTCAAAAAATCACCGTTTTATATTCTGTTGCACTTCTATTTCTATCTAATCCTAGTCTATCTAAGGGAAACTCCATCCACTGGGAATTTCTCCTTTTATTTCAACATTCTCAGCTAATTCTGGATCAGCTTTTATCTTGTCAATAATATAGTTGACCGCTTCTTCTGGAGACATTTCTCCTCTAAGTACTTTATCTACAGCGTCCTTGAAGATATCTGCTAGTCTTGGGTAGAGTGGATGAATTGGTGTAAACTTAGTGTATTCTAGCATTGCACCCGCACTCGCTAGGAACTCTACATTTATATCATTTACAGTACGTTTTACGATGTCTGCAATCTTACTCTTAACTTCGTCGCTTAACTCTACCTCTAGGTTTGCTAGCTTTGTTACCCATGTTTTATCTCTCATTAGTGCCTCTGAACTCTTAGTCGTTGGTAGGTGGGCACTAATTATACCATGAATAGCTACTAGGTCTGGATCATTCGCCTTTACTACTAGTAAGAATGCTAGCATATGATATACTTCTTTCAATTCTTCATACTTTGGATTGTCTTTACCAGCATTACTTGCAATATACCATACGAATGGCTGGCTGAGTGTTACTGGTTTAAGACCTGGTTCGCCTGCTGGAAATAGTGTATAGTAGAAGTACTTCTTTACTTCTTCTGCTGTTAATGGTCTATTTTCTCCTGTTGAGGGATCTGTATAGTAGGGTTTTGTCTGCCATTCTGTCCAATGCCATGTACCACCTATCCATACTAGTGTCTTCCCATTCACAGTTGTAGGGTGAATCTGTTTTGCCCAGTCCCATGCCATCATATCTGATGGTATTATTTTGTCTCTTGCTAGCTTCCATTCTGTGTAGAGCCACTTATATACAGCTTCTACGGGTAATACTAGCTTACCAGTGGTTGGATCTTCTAATACTCCTCCATATGCAAATATGAACTGTATTAAGTCTGGATGTGCGCTACCCTTCCTATGAATAACACCCCACTCGCTACATCCAGTCTCAACTGCTGTTTTTGCGTATTCGTAGATATCTTTCCAAGTTACTTCTCCAGCTTTAACCTTATCTGCTAACTCAGCGAGAATATCTTTCCCTGTTTTCTCTCTTATACACTGAGCTACATCTGTTCTGAAGTAGAGTGGTCTTGCTTCAGTGTCTTGTGGAACAGCATAGTACTCACCTTTGTATTTTACAGCATTTAGCAGACTCGCATAGAAATCATCTCTAAATTTGCTGTAAGTGTTAAGATACTCTGTTAGTGCGAGGATATATCCTTCTTCTGCGAAACGAGCTAAGTGCTTATAGCTGTTAGCCATGATATCAGGGTTATTACCTGCCGCGAATGCTGTTGCAAAGTCTTCTGCTAGCTTATCTCCTCCTCCTCTTCTGAATGTTTCTTCTATTTCTATCTTAAAATCTACTCCTTTTTCTGAGAGAATCTTATTTAGTCTATACGCAGCTTCGACTACAGCAAGTGTTCTTAATACGCTATTGGGGTCTCCAGCACCCCATACTTTGAATTTAACAGTAGTTATACCATTAGCAGCTAAGTATTTAGCAATAGCTACTATATCTGCTTCGACGTTACCTGTCAGCTTAGGCGGTGTAGGTGTAGCAGGTTTAGTAGGTGATGGGCTCGGTGATGGACTAGGAGTCGAAGTGGGTGTTGTCTCTGTAGGCGTCTCTGGCTTCTGCTTACCGAGATAAATTGCTACTCCTGCGATTACGATAAGGATTATTACAGCTACAGCTATAGTTAGAGTTGTTTTAGAAGCCATAGCTATCACCTATAATGATATCCGAATAGTATATAAT